>JAYVNW010000664.1:0-3099 GCA_043758225.1 Candidatus Kuenenia sp.
GCCAGTTTCTTCGGCAGTGGCGACAACCTGAAGATATTCCAGCGGAAACAATTGCGATCTTGTCAAAGCGTCCGTCAGTGAATCCCCCTCTTTGAGGTCCTGCCAAATCAGAGGTTCCGCAGCGATAAATGCTCCGTTGGCCGTCGCCTTCAGACTGCATTCCAGGGACGGACGAATGCTCATTCCTGCTTGTTGCGTCAATGCGAAGCACCATGAAAAACGTGAGATCGCAAACGACTGCATGCACTTGCCGATGACCGGAACTCGCAACAGGGATGGATGCAACACCATCTGTCCCGCGGCATTGCTGGAAATAAATTTCCAGCCGAAGAATCCAAACGCAGCACTGCCCAGCCATCCCAGAAACCATGTCGTGGCACCAGCAGTACCGTACAGTCCAAGTCCAAGAACATCAAATGGTTTACCGCTCGGCATCGGCGGCAGCATCCCCAGAATAAGAATCAACAGCCCCACAATTCCAATCGCCACGACCAGTTGAATGACTGGCCACGCAATTTGGGCTCGAAACTCACGAGCCTGCTGTACGCGCGCCTCATAATATTTCGCCAGCGACGCAAAAACTTCCGGTGCGGTTCCTGTGAGTTCTCCGACATTCACGAGGTCGCGAAATAAAGGCGGATAAAGATCGTCCTCCTTGTTCAGCGAATCGGCCATTGATGAACCACTGGCGATCGACTTCTGAATTCGCTCCACACTGGACGCCAGTCGCGAGTCTCTGGATTGCTTCGACGACGTCTGCAGTGATTTTCGAATTTCAACGCCCGCTTCCATCATCCTCGCCATCGAACGACTGAAAGCTCCCAATGCGTGGTTCGAAATCTGACGGCTGCGAAACATCGGATGGCTCTCTCGCTCTCTTTATGGCCTCGGTACACTGTTCGCTGCATAGGGTATAACAGTCAGACATGAAAGGAAAGACGCGGAAAGAATTGAAAGCCGTCGGCGCTAGCCTCGGGCCCGACGGTTCGATACTGGCAGTGTCCGGCCTGCGGCTAGCACCGTTGGCTCAATTGTCTGAATCGCAAAGAGGTGAACATGCGGCACCAACGTTGGTAGATTTGCAACTACCGGCGAGAAGACTGTCTTCAATCTTTATTCCTTGTACAATCAGTCTTTTCCGCCTGTCTCTCAATCAGAACGTCATGGAAGAACCAGAGATTACAACCGACGAAATCAATCACGCAGAACTCATTCGCCTGAAGCAGGAAGAAGAACGTACTGAGGGCGCGAATTGGAAGCAATGGGGCCCCTATCTTTCGGAAAGACAATGGGGCACCGTGCGTGAAGACTATTCCCACGATGGCACTCCATGGTCTTCGTTCCCGCACGATCATGCACGTGGCCGTGCCTATCGCTGGGGTGAAGATGGACTGCTTGGAATCACCGATCGTCAGTGCCGACTCTGTTTTGCCCTCGCGCTTTGGAATGGGCGTGATCCGATCCTGAAGGAGCGATTGTTTGGAGTCAACGGTCACGAAGGCAACCACGGCGAGGACGTGAAAGAAGAATATTACTATCTCGATTCCACTCCAACGCATTCTTACATGAAGGCGTTGTATAAGTATCCGCAAGCCGAATATCCATACACCAAACTCGTATCCGAAAACCAGTTTCGCAGTCGAAATCTGCCGGAACTGGAACTGGTCGATACTGGCGTCTTCGACCGCAACCGATACTTCGATGTCTTTGCCGAATACGCAAAAGCGGCACCGGATGACATTCTGATTCGAATTACAATCGCCAATCGCGGTCCAACTTTATCCACCATTCATGTGCTGCCAACGCTGTGGTTTCGCAACACATGGACGTGGGGTTCAGAATTCGAGGGCGGCTGGCCGAAACCGCAAATGTCGCTGGACGAAAACAATCAGGTTGTCGCCGAGCATCTCACACTGGGACGCTATCAGTTGGCAGCCGAATCCAGTTCACATGGTAAGCCTGTCCGCTGGCTGTTCACGGAAAATGAATCCAATCCAAAGTATCTGCACGACCCGAAGCTGGGTGGCAAGTATTCGAAAGATGCATTTCACAACTATCTTGTGCATCGCCAGGTAAACGCCATCAATCCGAAGGACGAAGGCACAAAAGCCGCCGCGATGTACCGCCTCATGCTTCGCCCGGGGCAGGAAGTCACACTCCAGTTGCGATTATCGAAATCTGACTCAGCGCCAGCAGAATTCTTTGGAGACAATTTTGCGGAGATATTTGAACGTCGAAAGGCCGAAGCGGATGGATTTTACGCGGGAAAAATCCCCGCCGTATTACCTGAAGAATCTCGTCGAATTCTGAGACAGGCATATTCCGGCTTGATGTGGACGAAACAGTTTTACTACTACGTCGTCAAAGAATGGCTCAACGGCGACCGAAACATGCCTGCTGTTCCGGGGTCACGTCGTCCTATTCGCAACAATGACTGGCAGCATCTGTTCAACCGCGACGTCATTTCCATGCCCGACAAATGGGAATACCCCTGGTACGCGGCGTGGGACCTGGCGTTCCACATGGTGCCAATGGCGGACATCGACAACGCCTTTGCGCGTGATCAGTTGATTTTGTTCCTCCGCGAATGGTACATGCATGCTAACGGTCAGATTCCTGCGTACGAATGGAATTTCAGCGACGTGAATCCACCAGTGCACGCATGGGCCTGCTGGCGCGTCTACAAACAGACGGGCGTTCCCGGCCGTCGCGATCGTCTGTTTCTGGCACGCACATTTCAAAAACTTACGGTGAACTTTACATGGTGGGTGAATCGTAAAGACCTGCTGGGTAAACACGTCTTTACTGGCGGATTTCTGGGACTTGACAACATCGGTGTGTTCGATCGTTCGAAACCGCTGCCAACCGGCGGGCATCTGCACCAGGCCGATGGTACAGCGTGGATGGGTTTCTTCTGCGCGCGAATGCTCACGATGGCATTGGAACTCGCGAGTGAAAATCCGGCATACGCGGATATGGCTTCAAAGTTCTTTGAACACTACATCGAAATCGCGGACGCCATGAATTCGCATTCAGACGTGGGATTGTGGGATGAACAGGACGGATTCTACTACGACCATCTTTACAACAACGGCCAAC
>JAYVNW010000665.1:0-8287 GCA_043758225.1 Candidatus Kuenenia sp.
ATTAACACCATCAATGCACCGAACGCGAATACAGTGGCATACGTTGAATTCCGCACAAGGCATGCCATAAAAACGGCGATGCTGTAACACACCAGATGCAGCAACACCGTAAAAACAGCAGCAAAGGTGGGACTGGACGAGCGAACAATCTCGGACCATGATAGCAGCACGCATGGCACATCAAACAATACCACCAGAGCAATCGCTCCACCGATGAATTTGAACCAAAACCAGCTCGATGGCGAAATCGGTCGTGACCTCCAAAATGTGTGAAGTTCCGGCTGCAGTTCCGAAACGAATGTTCCGACTCCAATGAGTAAAGCCAAAACGCAGCCAATGACTGGATAAATACCGTCAAACGCATCAGAGGCATTGTCGCCGTTCATCAGAACAATGGCAGCGACCAGACACAGACCAACAATACAAACCGGCAGCGACTGCCGAATCTGCAACCACAGCAGCGCGCTCCACTGCGATGACCGTGGCTTGCCAAGTTGAATTGACTCCGTCACGGTTGATTTTGCTCGTCTGAAGAAATCACCACTGAGCCAGCGTTCTTCACGACCGTATCGAAAAACCATCACCTGCATCAGACACATTGTCAGCAGCAGTTGCCAAACAACTGCGACGACCCCAAGCCACGGTAAGAATTTCCGGCTGAAGTCCGCTATGACAAGCGAAACCAAAGGACTGGACATAACAACAAACAGGCTGGAGATTGAACGCCCTCGATTGCCCCATGCAGACATCCCGCCAATTCCAACAAATATCATCGCGACAGTCACAAGTAAACCAACCAAACCCGCGCGAAATTCGGTTCGTTGATTGACGGCGACCGCAGCAATCCATGCATAAAGATTGAGACACGTGGCCATGCCCGCAAGGGCAAGAACAAACAGTGCCGACGATTCGCGCCACGTGGAATCCAACGCAAAGAATGCACCCGTGCGGACGGATTGTGGTCCAACCTGATCTTCAAAACATTGAACGATCCAGCAAATCGCACTCACACAGATGAGTGGCGTCAGCAAGACAAACGCTCCTACGATCCAGCGAACGGTCGCCACGCGGCGCATCGAGACAGGCTGAGCTCGAACGAACTGAATGACGCCGGTCGCGTGTTCGCCTGCACAAACGCCCATGCCCATCAGAATCGGAGCCAGCCCTGCGTATGCCACGATCGTGAAACACAAAGAGAATACGACGTTCCCCAAGACCGGAAACGAGAGTGCCGCGCAAACGCTGACTGCAATTGACGTCAGTGCCAGCAGTTTCCATTTCTGCTCATGCCATTCTTTCCAGAACAGATTCTGCCAGATTTTCATGAGATGCCTTTGTGTTGAAATCAAACTTGTTGTTTGGAGAGCGGCAGGAATGGATTCGCCATTCTGGCAGCGTTTTTCATCACGCGGAGCGTGATGTGTACATTGTGCTCCTCACGCTCCGTCGCGAGGCGAGTTGCCAATCCACTGGTAGATTTAATTCAGCCGATCGCTCAACGCTGGTTCCGCTTCGGGAAGATCAAATCGAATGTTGCGACATCCGGCGACAAACGCTTCGAAGATTTCATCCAGATTGAGCCCAACGACTCGGTGATTGATGCCTTCGCTACGCAGCATGGCGATCGCTTCCTCGGCGTGATCGACAGTCAAAATCACTTCGCCTGCAACCACGCGACCGTCAAGAATCTTCAGACGAGTTCCCACACGAGCCACATTTTCTGTTGTCATCAGTAGTCGCTGAATCTGAGTCCGCAGTTCCTCCGGCGGGCCCTGTCGAACGATCCGCCCTTCATGCAGGATCGCGAGCATGTCGGCAACTGGTTCAACCTCATACAGCAGGTGAGAGCTGTACAGAACTGTCCGACCTTCTGCCTGCAGATGTGTCACCAGGTCACGATTGAAGTCACGTCTCATGATTGGATCTAATCCAAGTGCGGGGTCGTCGAGAATCACGACTTCCGGTCGATGCGTCAGGGCCAGCAACAGGCCGAGTCGAACGTTTTGTCCTTTCGACAGATGCCGCACTTTGGTTCGCAGCGGTAACTCAAACTGCTTGACGTAGCCAGCCGCCAGCGTGTGGTCCCACGTCGCATAAAACGGTGCGATGAATCGGATCAGTTGATCGACTGTCATCCAACCGAACATTTTCTGATCTTCTGCCAGATACCCCACCGTGCCGCGCACCTTCATCGGATCGACAGCGGGGTCTGTGCCAAGCACTTTGATTAAACCGGCATCCGGTTTATTGAGTCCCAGCAGCATTTGAATCGTCGTCGTCTTACCTGCCCCGTTTCGACCAAGGAACGCGAACGTCTGTCCGCGAGTCACGGTGAACGTCAGATCTGAAAGGACTACTTTCTCGCGATAACGCTTGAAGACGTTTCGAATTTCGATGACAGGTTCGAGCATCAGGTTTCTCCAGAAGAAAGGTTCGAGGCAACGGCGTTTTCATCAGGCGTAACAAGCGGCGAGGAAAGTATCTCGTCAAGCAGAGAATGAATCCCCACGTCGTCGATACCCAGGAGTCTGCCTTGCCGTACCAGTTGAGTCAGTTCTTCCATGAATTTCTGGCGATGACCGTCAAGCTGCCTGTTCGGCATGCGACTGGCCACAAATGTCCCTTCGCCGTGGCGGACTTCGAGCAGATTTTCGTTGGCCAATCGCTCGTAAACTCGCAGCACCGTATTCTGATTCACGGCCAAATCGCGAGCCATCTGGCGAACCGATGGAACCTGAGTCCCCGGAGTCAATCGCCCCGACAGGCACTGCGCGCGGATCTGGTCTGCGATTTGTCGCGACACAGGAACCGCCGACCCTTTTTCAATGCGAACCAGCATTGCAGACGTCCTCGAACCAATAATTCGACTAAGTGACTACAGTTGTATAACAGTAGTCATTGAGTGTCAATTGTGTTCGGGAAAGATTGCATGGCAATGCCACACGTGAGGCACTGTCCTTTACCTGTCTGCGGTTTCCATTTCGTGTGAAACGCGATGTACCGGTGTGCTGACGCCGCACCGCTCGCCGGATCAAAGACAAATCCGCGCATGGAAAAGGCCGGGACTAATGTCGCCGGCCTTCGATTCTTTATCCAACTTCGATTGGGGAATTACATGCCGCAAAACGGAGCTGGTGCCGCACATGATGGTGCCGCTGGTGCACAGCAGCTGACAGGTGCAGGAGCACAGCATGGCTCTGGAACCGTGCAGCATGAATTGCTGCGGTGACGGCTGAAGCACTTTTTGAACATGCCGGAGAACAGCTTGCAGCGTGGTTTGCCACAAGGATCGCAGCATGGTGCTGGTTCGCAGCAAACAGGAGCAGGCTCACAGCATACTGGTGCCGGTGCAGGAACGCAGCAAGTTTGAACTGGTGCACAGCATGATGGTTCTGGCGCTGGACAACACAAGTCGCCGCATGATGACTTCGACTTGAAGCAACCGAACAGACCTGCTTCTGCAGATTGTGGTGCAATAAACAGGCTCAAAGCAGCAACGGCCAACAGTGAAAGAATACTTCTCATTGAACAATTCTCCGGTCATGTGAATTCATAAACGTAAAAGCATCCGTGCCGGGACAGTTGATGAGAGTATTCAATATGCAAAGGTCCGATGCTTGATACAAATTCGAAATCAAAACTCATTCTGAAATATTCTGAAAGTGGAATTCAGGTCTAAGAGACGAGGCAATTCCTGTCCATTGCACGTACCGTTCCGATTGCGCCGAATGCAGTAGCAGCATGAAGACGTGGCAAAGAATGCACACCGGACAGAAACTGCCAGAATGATAAGTCACGCGGCTTCAAAACGAACACGCATGTTCGCCCGTGGACTTACGGCAATTCGCGCACACGAAGTCTGCGGAATTGAATGGGCGAACCTTCGCTTTCAAGGCACAGGTAACCTTTGGCAGGTTCGATGCCTGTCCCGCCGGACACTTCTTCGCCATTCACCCACAATCGGACTTCACCGTTGATGGCTCGAATGTAATAGTGATTCCATTGGCCGTGACCTTTCGCCAGATGTTTGCGGGGAAAGCTTCGACTGCCGTCCGGGGATAGCGGCGGGAACGGCGTCATCTTCACACCGACAGGAAAGACGTCGCCATTGGTACCGAACCAATCAGTCTTGCCACCGGAAGCCTTCACTCGATCCGTGTAGCCATGATCAAGAACTTGCACCTCAACACCGCGCGGTAGTCCCGGCTTTCCGGCGGCCGTGAGCTTTTCGATGGACTCGGGCGTCGTCCAGACAAACACGCCCGAATTCCCCGCCGGCTTCTCGTGCATCCATTCCGCCACCATTTCGAAATTTCCAAACTGCTGCGAGGTTCGCTGTACACTTACCGGCTGCCCAGTGCAATACAGCACTCCATCTTTCCACGTCCACGTCTCATCCGCACTATTCACCTTTGCAAAGTCCGCCCCAGTCAACGCTCGCCAACCTGGCGCATCGTCGTTAATGAATGCTCGTACAGCCGCGACAGATTCTGTTTCGTCTGCGGCATGCAGAATTGCCAGCGGCACAAACACCAGAATGATAATGAACGTACAGATGTTTTTCATATCTTTTGATCCTTGTTGCAATGTGAGTTGATTGTTGCAGTGTCCGTTGATGCGAGGCATACCTCACGAACCAAGTCTGCTGAGTCACAGTCTAAAGTGATTTTCCAAAACATACGACATACCAAGCACTGTTTCGGTCACTCAATTCCAACTGCAGTGACGAAACGTCAAGCCCGTCTTCGGAGACATCTGTGCTATGGCGTTCAATGCAGGTACGTTGAATTACTTCGCTGACGATCGCGAAATCGACACTCAGACTCACTCCAAGTGGCTTCGATAGAGGAAAGGAAGGGTATCCGTTGGAAGTTCGCGCCCATGTCAGTCCAGAAAATGGGAGTTCTAGGCGAAAAATCCCGTTTGTCGGTTCAAACGAAAAGGCCCCAAACAGATGCCGGTGCCTTAGTTCGTTGGAATCGACGGGAGCGAATATGAATTTTTGTTGACATTCGGCAGCGCAGACTTAAGAATCCGCCTCCGAAAGGAATCGGAACGACTTGTTGTGTCAATTGGACTTTGGGCCTCTCGCCTTTACTGTCAAAAGTGCTTATCGCCACGACAGAATTGATGTGAGCAAATCCAGATACAGCAAGCACTTCAGGGATGGAGACAAAAAATGCTAAATAGTTTTATGAAGCCGGTCTGCCCCCCTCTGGAGCTACTGAATGTCGACTTATTATGCGGAAATGGAATCTGGACTTGAATCATTGTCTGAGATTGAGGGATACGAATTCCTCTCTGATCTGGATGCCGGTTTTGAAGAAGAATTGCGATCGCTGGGCGTAGACCCTGCAGCGCCAACGGCTGCGAAGCCCGGTTCTGAAGAAAAAGTGATGATGCTGGCAGCACGCTATGCAGCCGGCCTTCCTCTGTGGCACTCAGACGACTGCTACGATCATGGACCCGGCAGCGTCGGAAATCTGTTCGTTGACGACGAACTGGCCGAAGAAAGCGTAGAAGTTTTCGACATTGCTTGATTAAACCGGATATTCCCCCGACCAAAGATAACGCCGCAGCATTAATTGCTGCGGCGTTTTTTTGTTGTCGGCGCATTTGCAAGGAAGAAATGAATCCGCCAAAACGAGCATGTTTTGAAGTTCCGCTCTTTGAAGTCCCGTGTCATAAATTGGTCGGAAAGAGGCGCAATTATCAGAACCCGAGGCATCAGCGAGGGATTTGTTCTCGCGCCGCCGAAACGCCACAAGTCAATCCCCCACTGACGTTTCGGGTTGTGATAGTGGGAAACTCGCAACTTCAAAACGCGTCTGCCGTCCATGAAGCTGAATCCACTTGTCCCGCTTGACGTCGATGCGGCTCCGTCAGCCCGCATAACCGGTTCCATTGAGCCCACCAAAGTATGGGCAATTTCCCGAAGCAGGACTTGATTTGCCGTCATTGTCACTTTTGCTGAGCCAGGTTTGCTTGTGGCGACAATGCAACACCTGATCGTGCACTCTCTCGACAATGAATCCGGTCGGACTGACCACATGCTGGAGCTTCCCTGTGCCAATTTCTTTGGAGGCCATTCTTGCCTCCGAACGTCTCCCAAGTCTGCCTGAAGTCGCCGCTCAGATTGTCGAAATCGCTCGCAGCCCGGAACCGGATTTCGACAAGATGATCGATGCGATCCGAACGGATCCTGCCATCGCAGGACGCATTCTGAAAACCGCCAACTCCGCGCTGCTCGGCATGCGCACGAGGGCGTCGTCGATTGAAACTGCGGTGCCGCGGCTTGGTTCGACAATGGTCCGCACATTGGTGCTGAGCTTCTGCCTGGCCGAATATCAAAACAAGAACTCATTCAACCTGAGACCATGGTATCAACAAATCTGGCGAGAATCGCTCATTCAGGCGGCAACTGCCGAGCTGTTGGCGGAACGTCAGGGCAAGCAGATCGATCCGGCCAACTGGTTTTTGGCCGGACTCGTCCAGGATATTGGTCGCCTGGCATTGTTGCACACATGTGGTGAGGAATACGTCGAAAAGGTATTGGATGTCGATGACGAGCGATCTCAGCGTGATCGTGAACATGCCTGGCTGGGCTTTACACATGTAGAAGTTGGGTTTGGCTTGTGTTGCCGCTGGAATCTGGATCGCGAAATCCTCGACGCCATTGCTGTTCATCATGCGGCCGCACATCGCATTGTGCCGCTGAAATTTGTGTCCAGTGTTTCGCTGCCGGCGGCGCTAATAACAGCAGGTCACGTAGCGGACTATATTGCGGAAGTCGGCCACAGTCTTCGTTGCAGCCGGGAACATATTGAACGACTGTTGATGCAGGTGTTTGCGATGCGTCCGAATGAGGTATTCCGAATGCTGGCTGACGTCGATCAACGCGTCAGTGAATTCAGTGCCGTATTTGGAATTGACGTCGGTCGCCCACCTGAACTGGAACCTATTCTGGCAGACGCACAGCGCATGCTCTCAGAAATAGCGATTACAAGTCAGCTTCGTCTTGTAAATGCCCATGTGTCTGTAGGACATGCCGAACGAATTCGAATGGCAGCAGAAGAGCAGGTTGAATCTCTGCAGGATACAGCCTGGCGAGATCATTTGACCGGAGCCTTCAACCGTGCATGGCTTGGTACGGCTCTCGAAGCGATCATAAAGCAGTCGCATACCCAAAATACTTCGATTGGATTGATGTTTGTCGACATTGATCAGTTTAAGGCGATCAATGACACCGAAGGCCATGCCGCTGGTGATCTGTTGCTGCAAAAAGTCACTGACATTTTGAAAGACTGTGTCCGACTAACGGATTCCGTTGTTCGGTACGGCGGTGATGAATTTGTCATCACTTTGCGAGACGTCAATGCCGACATGCTGACATTGATCGCCGATCAGATCGTCTGGCGGATCCGCTCCGAACTTTCATCTAGCGAGCCAAAACGATCCGTCACATGTAGCCTGGGTGCTGTGTTGTACGATCCGATGGATTCTAAAGTCATGCGCCAAGAAACTCTGATTAAGGAAGCCGATCGCGCGATGTATGAAGCAAAACGTCGTGGAGGCAATCGGGCGAGTTTCGAGGGCATCAAAACCGAAAAGAAGGATCTTGTAACTGCGTGAGCGACGCGACTCGCGAAGGCCAATCGGGGCAAACTTACGTACCTCCGCCGGCCGAAAATAGACGATCACTTACCGCCGCTTTGCAGAAACAATTTCCCGAGTTGAGCCGCAGGCGTCCCGTAGACCTGCTCCACTGCACGGGCAGCATTAGGATTCTTGCGAAGTGCTCCGACGAGTGACTGAAATCGCGCGGGGCCGCCCTGTGATTGCAGAAACCGAACGAGCAAATAACCGACGTCGCCGACTTCTTCAGGAGCCAGCGTGCCGTCATCGAACAACTTTCCCGGGTCGGTGATTGTTGAGACAGCCTTTGCGGCGCGCGACGGAACGCCCTTGAGATACTCTGAATCCAATTCCAGACCGGACTCAAGGAAACCAAAACCCTGTTTGAGCCAGTCAGGAAGAGTCGCACCATCGCGAGTCAGATAAGCCTGACCAAGCAGCGAGTTCAGCATCTGCGGAGTTGTCAATGAAGCAGCAGACTCTGTGTCTCCGACATCATGCATGGCAATGTATGCGGTCGCAAAGTTTTCATTAATGACGGAATGTCCCGACACTGATTTTGGAGTCCGGCGATTCATCAACACGGTGTTGAACTCTTCATAGTCGAAGCGGTCCTTTGTGACGAAAACAGCCAGACGTCCCCGAAACGCCG
>JAYVNW010000666.1:0-3045 GCA_043758225.1 Candidatus Kuenenia sp.
CCCGCCAGAACTGCCGCTACCACGTCGTTCCGCACTGCGACCTCCGTCACGCCCCGGTTCAGTGCGGGCCGGTTTTTCAAATCGACGATGTACTGAATAGTTGTCACTGCTTCGAGCGACCTCACGACCGCCGCTTGGCGGGCGGCGTTCCTGACCGTCACGACTTCGTCCACGACCTGCTGCGTTTGGACTCAACGGTGAACCCTGACGTCCACGGCGTTGCGGGCGATCAGGTCGCTCGGTGTCACTTGAATCCAAAGCGGCTGAGTAGTCGAACCCTTCGACTTCCTGCACCGGAATCGTCATCCCGATCAACTTTTCAATGCTTCGCAGCATCCGACGCTCATCTGGATCACACAAAGCAATCGAAACGCCTGTTGCACCAGCTCGACCCGATCGGCCGATACGATGCACGTAAGTTTCTTCTTCGGTCGGCATATCGTGAATGAATACATGCGAAACACCGTCTACGTCAATTCCGCGGGCCGCGATGTCTGTGGCAACAAGAATAGGAGGAGCTGTGCTCTTGAATTGTTCCAGAATTCGCTGACGCTTGTTCTGACTCTTGTTCGCATGGATCGCCTCAGCCTGGAAGCCTGCAGCCACCATGTGCCGGACGATGCGATCTGCACCATGCTTCGTGCGACTGAAGACAATTGCCCGACTTGGATTCGCACGAGTAATCAGTTCGATAAGCAGGCGAGTCTTCTGCTTTTGTGGAACAAAGCAGACGCTCTGTTCGACAAGTTCTGTCGTCTTCTGTTTTGGTTCAATCGAAATGCTGACGGGGTTGTGCAGAATCGAACCCGCCAAGTCGCGAATTTCCGGCTTCATCGTGGCCGAAAACATCAATGTCTGACGCTTAGTCGGCACGTACTTCAAAATCCGGCGAATGGCTGGAAAGAAACCCATGTCCAGCATGCGGTCCGCTTCGTCCAGCACCAGTGTGTGTACGTCGGCAAGACTGATCAGCTTTTGCTGAATTAAGTCCATCAGACGACCTGGAGTTGCCACAACAACATCCACGCCCTGTCGCAATGCTCGAACCTGCGGCTGCTGCCCGACGCCGCCGTAAATGGTGGTGGATCGAATAGAAGCAAACGCTCCGTAGTTCTTGAAGCTCTCGTGAATCTGAAGCGCCAATTCGCGTGTGCTGGCCAAAATCAAAACCTGTACCGGACGAACTCCGGCATCACGTCGTGCTTTGGACGTCACAAGCTGGTGGATGATTGGCAGTGCAAACGCCGCAGTTTTACCGGTACCAGTCTGAGCAATCCCGATCACATCGTGCCCCTCGAGCACGACTGGAATTGACTGAGCCTGAATTGGTGTAGCGACCGAATAGCCTTCTTTGGAAATAGCGCGCACAATGGGCTCAGCGAGCCCGAAGTCTCCGAAATTCATTCTTTATCCTGGGGTTAGTTAAGAAACATTCCCAGGACCGAATTCAGGAGGACGCAACGAAAATAGCGTCTTCAAGAGCGATTGGAACTGGCAGTCGTCCGTCGGTATGAACCAACTGGAGAGGACCGAATGCTTCGCCGATCAGATCGACGCCTGGTGAAACAATGTTCACGCAAATAAGGCGAATCCGAAATCAGTTACACGGTTACTTTATCAGGCATCGTCAGAATGAAAACTCAATTCTTGTCGATCCCGACGAAATTCCGAATCTTCTCACCAGCCACATTCAAACTCCGGCAAATTGAGGCTGCTGGGTGTTGTGTGACGGTTAGAGCCGCCCGATAGCCGAGAGAATTCGTAAGCCATGCATCGATCACAATCCCGCCATCACTTCAAACATGCTTCAAAAGTCTCGAAGTCCAATGCCAGCTGGACATGCGATGAACCAACAGCTGTGTTTCAGTGATGAGTCTAGCGAATTCTGGCTGACAGCCCTGAAATGGAAGCATTCACAAATCACGAAAATTTCCGGCGGGCATTTTAGCCGAAATTGAATACAATCACGACATCGCCCTCGTAGCTCAGCAGGATAGAGCGGCGCTTTCCTAAAGCGCAGGCCACAGGTTCGACTCCTGTCGGGGGTACTCTGAAAGACCAATAAAACAAAGGGAACTCGGATAAAACCGGGTTCCCTTTGTTCGTTCAAAATGGCAAGTGTCACCTAAAGTGTCACCTAGATTCGACTTTTTCGTTTTTTTCGTTTTACGATCGCTAGTGTCACTTTGCACGCTCTGTTTCAGGTAATGTCTCAATTCTGCAATCGTGTCCTTGGCTGTGATGTTCACGTAATACTTCATCGTGGTCTCAACGCTGGAATGCCGCATCAACTGCTGAAGGATGCCAGAAGGCACGATTCTCGCCCACCTGGTACCGAATGCCCGGCGAATATTGTGGGATGAAGCGTACTTTTCTTCCCCGTCTTTTTCATCGACTTTGACTTTCGCCGCCTTGCCAATGTCCACAATCCAGTTCGAGACTGTGTCTAGTCGCCGTGAGATTTGACCCTGTACCCCAAATACGTTGAATACGAAGCCCTGACGCTGCTGTGAAGGCGTTTCGAGCAAGAATGTGGCAAAGTCATCAACGACAGGGTAAACCTGCGTCTTGCGGTTCTTCTGATTCTCGCTGTCGATCATCAGGCAGATATCGCCGTCGTCATCAACACGAATGCGAATCCCATCTGCCCATTGATCCCACGTAAGAGCCAGCGCCTCACCGAGTCTCAGACCAGACAACCACAGACCGTGCATCAGGTATCGCAGAGAATCCGCCGCTGGCTTCAGTTGCAGCAATTGTTCTGCTGTTGGTTCTGGTTTCTTTTTGCTTGGCGCGTCGTCCGTCATTCCGGGAATCATAGACTTCTCTACAGCCTCGAGCATTCGTTCGAATTCTTCGCCAGTGATCGGCCTGCCCTTCATGAGCTTGCCGCCTTTCGGCGTGCTGCGAGTTTGCTTAGGGAACTTCGGCACCGACTTTATAAAGCCTTGTTCGTAAGCCCACTTCAACGCAGTCTGCAAATGCTGGAAGTATTTCTTCACAGTGGGTGATGCTACAGCACGCTTCTTTGCAGCCAGATGAAAC
>JAYVNW010000667.1:0-4715 GCA_043758225.1 Candidatus Kuenenia sp.
CAGCGAATTCGAACAGCCGTCGAGCTGGAAATAGAATACGCCGAAGGCTGCCTGCCACGCGGAGTTCTCGGCCTGAACGCCGAATCCTTCCGCGACTACGTCCAGCACATCGCCGATCGCCGACTGGAACGCATTGGTCTGCCAACGCAATACGGTTCAGCAAATCCATTTCCATGGATGAGCGAAACAATCGACCTGTCGAAAGAAAAGAACTTCTTCGAAACTCGCGTGAATGAATATCAAAGCGCTGGTTCGTTGAGCTGGGATTAATCACAGGACAAACGGCCTGCTAAAGGCGAGCTGATCGCTGTTTCACAACTTCAAAAGCCCGGTATTCTGCACAGGACGCCGGGCTTTTCTCATGATGCATGGTCAAGCTTAGCCAGCAAATGTTATCGGGTGAATAAGATCAGTGTCGCGGTGGCAGGTCCAAGGACGATGGAAACACCGACATAGATCGCGATTGGCGTTGCGTTGGATTTGCCGGTCTTCTTTTTAAAGGCTGTATCGCAATTTCGGCAGATGATGTACGAGAATGTTTTAGGTTCTGAGGCACCGCCCCACCATGTGAACGACGGCGAATCATCGATGACCCCACCACAGTTCAGGCATGGTGCTGTTGGGATCGATGGCGCAACTGGCCGGCCTTCGCGGGGGGCTTAGAATGGATTGTGGGGAGATGACTCTGGCAGCTTAGATTGCTGCTTTATATGAAGTTTTGCAACAGAATATCGGTACGACAGGTCTGACGGTGGGCTCGATCAGGAACGTCGTTGACGTCTGGCCTGCAGGAATTCTGCGAGTGCCAGTTCCAACGGTTCGTCAGTCGTAATCTGACGAAACGCAGCACCCACAGATTCACAGGCTGCCAACAAAGCTTGATTGTGTGCCGACAATTTTTTCAGATAGGCAGATCGGACGGTTTCCGGATCGCTGTAAATTTTGTGACCGCTTTCCAGATCTTCAAACAGTTTGGGCCCGTCGAATTTCAGATTTTTTTCGGCTGGATCAAGGATCTGAAACACGACCAGGTCATGCAGGCAGCCACGCAGCAGTTGAAGGCCTTTTGTGATCTGATCAATTGGTGCCAGCATATCCGAAATCAGGACCACCAAACCGCGTTTGCGAAGTCGCTGAGCCAAATCCTCCATCGCCACCGCTGGTTGTGTATCAGTGCCTGTTGGAGGTTGCTCAAGCGTCACAAACAATCGGCGCAGGTGACCGGGGCGGTATCGCGCAGGTACGACTGATTGTACGTGTTTATCGAAGAGTGTTAATCCAACGGCGTCGCCCTGTCGGTTCAGCAACCAGGCCAGTGATGCGGCCATTGTGCGAGCATAGTCGTGTTTGGAGAATTCTCCTGAAGCGAATGACATCGAACGGCTGATGTCCAATGCGATGTAACATCTCAGGTTTGTTTCATCTTCGAACAAGCGGATAAAGCTGCGGTCCGTGCGAGCGTATAATTTCCAGTCGATAAATCGAGGATCATCTCCTTGTGTGTAAGGACGATACTCCGAAAATTCCACCGAGAACCCATGACGCGGACTCTTGTTCAGACCGGTCCGAAATCCATCCACAACCAGCTTCGCCCGCATCTCGAGCGAACGAATGGCCATGACGACATTGGGATTCATTAAGTCGGCAGCGGCGGTCATTAGTTGTCTCGTTCTCGCCCAAGCAGCTCGTAGTATTTCTGCACCAGAGAATCAAATTCTTCCGGTACGGGTTCCCGGTCGATAGGGACCATTGCACGATCAGAATCGCGTTTGGCGAGTTCTTCAGCAATACGTTTTTGAAGCCACTGCATTTCACTCAACAGTTGGGACTTGACGAGATCCCACTGCGGCTGTTCGCCGTGTCGCTTAAATTCTGCTCGGATGGCCTTCGCGCGGTCACGTACCTGAGCCACTCGATTCCGCAGATCCGGGTCGTCCAGCATTTCTTCGATATCTCGCAGTTGGTCCGACCATTCGGTGAACTCGTTGCTGCCAGTCAATGGTCGAGCAGCACTACCTCCGCCGCGAGGATTGTTGCCCTCGCGACCACCGCTGAGTAGAGACGAAGCTTGCTGAGTGTCGGAACCATTCTGTCCGCCTCCTCGTTGTCCCGGACCTTCACCTGGTTGCTGACCTTGACCCGGTTGTTGACCTTCACCTGGTTGTTGACCTTGACCTGGTTGTTGACCTTGACCCGGTTGTTGACCTTCACCTGGTTGTTGGTTTTGTACCGGGGGGCTGACGACGCCCCGCTCGCCGGCGTTTTCCCCGGAGGCATTTTGAACTTCGCTCGAAAGTTTCTCGGTTGCATCCTGCAGTTGCGATTGGGCGCGGCGGAGCGATTCCACTTCGCTGCCAAGGACTGAGTCAGCGGCCTTCTCAATTCCGTCCTTGAGTTGTTCGATTCCCTGGCGAGCGGCTTGTTCTGCCTGCTGCGATTGGGACCACATACCACGACTGGTCAACAATTCAGTTGCCTGCAATGCTTCGTCTGGCTTTGCGTCTTTCAGATTACGCAGGGTGTCATACAACTTGCTCGACAGCAGTGGTTCAGTCTCTTCCGCTTGCTCGACCATCTGCTTTGTCTGATCAACCACTTGATTCAGTCGGTCACGTTGTTTTGCAACATCCTTTTGCAGCTGCTCACGATTACGATCAGGTCGAAGCGAAGGCTGTTTTGTCTGTTCGCCCTCTGGATCATTGCCAGCCAGTTTTTGTGCCAGCTTCTCCTGTTGATCACTGAGTTCCCGAGCCTGGTCTCGTAAATCACGCACGGCGTCGTCGAACTGTGAAGACGTTTTATCGCGGAAATCCTCCTTCAGTTCTTCGAATTCTCGTTCTGCCCGAGTTCCCTCAGAGATCGCTTCAGCAAGATTTCCTGCATCCATCGCTCGTGAAGCCTGCTGCACATTTTCGCGAGCCTGCTCCATCTGCTGCTGCATTTGTTGCTGCTTCTCCTGCTGCTGGTCAGACTTTTGTTCGGCAGATTGCTGCTGACTACCCGCCTGTTCCATGCGTTCACTCAACTCGTCTACGTCACGCAGCATTTCACGTTGTTCGTCGCGAAGACGTTTGAGTTCGCGTTCGATATCTTCTTTTTCTTTGTCAGTTGTCGTTGCACGCAATTCAGATTCCAGCTGTTTCAGTCGCTCGTTCACCAGTTGCTGACGGCGAGCGAGTTCTTTCAGACGGTTCAGAACCTGGACCTGTTCGCGTTGCTGTTGAGTCTGCTCCTGCTGCTGTTGAGCTTGTTGTTCGATTTCATAGCGATTGCGTTGGTTGTCGAGTTCCAGTTGCTGCAACTGTTGTTGCGATGCACTGCCACCGCCGCCTCCGCCACCACCACCGCCCTGTTGTTGCTGCTGAACCTGAAACTCTGCAGCACGCATCTCCAGCAATGTCTTGACGATTGATTGCTCTATCGACATTGCTTCAGTCAATCGAGATGACTCTTTGCCCGCTTTGACGTCTTCCAGCTTCTGATAAGCCGCCGTCATTTCTTCATTCGCACGGTCGCCGAGCGCATTGAGTTTCGGAGCAGCCGGCACTTCTTCCAATAATGTTTTAAGCTGCTCAATTGCCTGACTCTGTGATTCAGAAATCACACCCAAGTCTGCCGTGAACGATCCATCCTTGCGTTTTTCCACCTCCACACGAATAGTGTTCCAGGTCGCTGAGATGATTTCCTTCTGCAGCTTTAATACACCATCCACTGCACTGCCCTGCTCTGGTTGCTGCTGGGCTTGTTGTTGCTGCTGTTGACTTTGCTGCTGCGACTCGCGGAAGACTTCTTCAAAGCGCCGCACTTCGGCAAACATGATATCGCTATAGCTGCGACGTTCCTCGCCGTCGGGACCAACGTCGCACGCCCAGAATGTATACGTGACCAGATCATCCGGTGCCGCTTTCAGGTCTTCCAGAATGATGTTATGAGAAATCGTGGCATTTAAAAACGGTGATAAAGCGTCAATTGGAGCCTGGCTCAAGGCGACTTCTTTTAGTTCCCCGCCGGACAACGAATACTCAACGCCGAATGCAGACAAACCGAAATCGTCGCTGGCCAATGCTTCGATCAGAAACTCCTGCAATGGAGAGACGTTGGTGTCTTTGCCGGGGAAAGTGACCTTGATCTTTGGTCGCTGGTTGCGATTCACCTTGATCGAAATCTGCTCCACATCCTTGGGAGTTCGACCCTCCGAGTCCTTTAATTGAACGATCCAGGCATTGCTGTCTTTCACAACCAAATTTGCTTCGACGAGATTTGGATCATCGGCGTTCTGTGTCAGAAGAATGGCAGGCCCGTCCTTCGATTGAAGCTCGGCAACTGCAACCGGCTTGTTCAGCCGCAATTTCAGTCGTACATGAGAGCCTTCAGTCACCGTCAATCGCATGACGTCTTCGATTGTTTCCTGCGGACGACCGGCCCATGCGGGAGGCGTTACGACGGCGTCGACCTGTTCCAGATTTGGACGAATATATGTGGTGACGTCAAACTCTGCAGATTGTTCAGGCTTTTCAGTTCGAGCTTCGCCGTCATAATACAACACGCGATATTTGCCATCGCTTGCAATTTCTTCCATACGAGCCGCGAAGACACCAGCATCGACAGTCTCGTTCATCACAAGCTGGCGTTGATTTTGCTCCGAATCCACAAACTCCAGCACTGCGTTTGTCGGTACGACAGCAGGAAACTTCGCAACCACCGTTAACGCTGAG
>JAYVNW010000668.1:0-1783 GCA_043758225.1 Candidatus Kuenenia sp.
ATGTTGACGCACACCAGAAATCCGTCCTTGCGAACAAGTGTAAATCCTTTTCGTTGCAAATAGCCGTTCATGATGTCCAGCGTCTGATCAACATTGTAGACATGGCTATCAATGTGACTGAACGTCCCTGTCGGAGTTTGTGCCATGTCCAATGTGTAGCCCGTGCTCACGGCAAAGTCCTGCAGCACCTGAGCCCAGGGAGCGTATCGAAAGTTGAAAGTAAACTTTTCAACTAACTGGTGTTTCTCTGCTGCATCTGCCGAGCTGCCAAAACTGGAAACAACCTGTGCTCCAGGCGGTGGAGTGTCGGGAGGAACCACCGGCACCGTCGCTCCGCCGGACATGATCGCTAATGGTGCCTGTGCGGACGCTTCGGCTTTGTAGCCAGTCCATTTGACACTCTGTTCCGGCGTCAAAACTGCAACAAATTTCGTAGCCCATTCCGTTTCGAATTCTTCCTTCTGTTCGTCAGTGGCAGAAAAACCAAGTTGCTTGGAAGCTTCCGAACGACCGGCGTTGAGCTCCGCTAACTTGACGGTCTGCGCTTCAGTCAACGCCAGGTCCTTCGCAACGCGAGCATCCGTTAGCGCCCGAATTCCCGCCTGCTCCACATAGAGTGTACGCAAAAGCCGGAGCTGTCGGCTGTCAAGAAGATCCAATGCCTGTTGCTCAAGATCCTGCTTTCCTTTCAGTACGGCTGCAGCCATTTCCTTGCGAATCTGAGTCTTTTCTTCTTCCGTTTTACTCTCCATCTTTCTAAGCCAGCCCTGAATGAACTCCAAAGATGGCTTGCCGGCTTTCGCTGCTTCCTCAATTTTCTGCACCTGCATTTCCGTAAGCGTGAGCTTCTCGCGGATGTCAGCCCGATTCAGAAAATCCAGCTCGGATCCAACCTGAGCTTGGCCGTATGCCGCTGGCATAATCCAAAGGATTCCGCAAACGAACGCAACACGAATTGAGTGAACAACTAGAGTACAAATGTTCATTTCGTATTCCTGAATTCTCTGTGACCTCGTGATTACGCGGGCCAGTAAGAAAACTGCACGTTTGTACATGTTATAAAACGCACTCTTGGTGGATCTAAAATCTAATCTGATATTGTTCCCACGCTGGGCCGTTATTCTCGTTTTCCGTGGGTTGATTCGCTGAAAACCCGAAAGTATCGGAAGATTGAGAAGAGAGTGACGATTACAACGCGAGACATTCGATGAAAGAAGCCTCCAACTTAAGCCGATTGGTCCGAATCGGAGGTCCACAGAAAGACTCAAACCCTGCCGAAGGATGAAAGAGTCTGGAAAAAATTTCAAAACAAGCCGAATCGCCGGTATCATAACCGGGGTTTAGGGGTAGCACATGGGAAAGCTGAACAAGACCCTATTTCGCATCTGCCGTGAACGTTCTCGAGATCAAGGTTCTCGCCGAACAGAAACTAGGCGCTACAGTGGCTTGCGTAGATGCCCTTAATGAAACTGGAATTCAAAATGAAGTTTTCGCCAATACTTCTGACGGCTTCGATGGCAGGTTTGATATTCGGAATCACTTTATCGGACGCTGGTGCCCAGGATCGTGGTGATCGCGGCGGCCGCAGCGGAGATCGAGGCAGCAGAGGCTTCGGTGGAGATTCCGGCGGCGGGTTTGGCCGAGGTGGCGGTGGCGACTTTGGTGGTGGACCACCAGGCGGATTCGGCGGTGGATCACCAGGCGGATTTGGTGGAGGATCACCAGGCGGGTTTGGTGGCGGTGGGTTTGGTGGCGGTGGGTTTGGCGGCGGTGGGTTTGGCGG
>JAYVNW010000669.1:0-1801 GCA_043758225.1 Candidatus Kuenenia sp.
TGGCAGGGACACCTGGACTATCGCGAACGACGCGGTGGCCATTGATGAAATCAGGCTGTGAGAAATTGCTTTGATGTCGTCCACGTATTCTGAAGACGATCAGCGAATGATTCGCCTGCAGGAAGGAGATTCAACTGCTTTTAACGAGCTGGTGAGTCTCTGGCAGGGGCCGCTGTTTGGCTTTTTCTTACGCAACACGCGCGACGAGCACTTGTCTGAAGATCTTGTCCAGGAAACCCTGTTGCGTCTGCACCGCAATTGCTGGGACTACTTGCCAAAAGGCCTGTTCAAGGGATTTTTGTTCCGAATCGCTCGCAACCTGATCATCGATCATTCGCGTCGCACGTCACATGATGTGCTGATTCGCAGTGTTCGAGGCCGAATTGCAGGACGTGATGGCGAAGAATTTGATCTGATACAAATGGTGCCGGAAGACATCACTTCGCCATTTGATCGAGCCGTACAACAGGAAGTCACCACTGCCGTTCATGAAATGCTCCACGAGTTGCCGGAAGAGCAGCGACAGACATTTCTGCTGCATCATTACGAATCCTTAACATTGTCAGAAGTTGCAGATGCCATGCACACATCGTTGCCCACAGCCAAAAGTCGGTTGCGACTGGTCAAAGAAAAGTTGCGCAGCCTCCTGGTCTGTCGTGGTTTTAACGATGAATTAATTTCTGAAAACGAGTCATCCTGATCACTTTATTCCACGTTCAATGCATTTTGAAGCTGCCTTCCGGAGCCCAGGACCATGCCACACTTCAGCCGCCTGACCGACATCATTACCTGCAGTTTGACGGAAATTCTCTACGCTGCTGCCGATCCGGCGAAAACGTTGCAGGAAATCATCGGCGAAATGAACGAAGGTTTGTCAGCCTGCCGCCGTAATGTGCGCACATCAACCGACAATGGCGAACGGCTGAGGCGAGAAATTACGGACTATGAAACGCAAATCGTCGCATGGAAGCATCGCGCCAAACAAAACCTGGCCGACGGCGATGAAGATACCGCTCGAAATTCTCTGCGGCGAAAAGTTGAAATCGAAGATTTAATCGCCGGCCTGCGACCGGAACTGGAAGCGGCTGTTTCGGCATCTCAACACATGTTTCGAATCCAGAAAGCCCTGGAAGCACGATACTCAGAAGCGGCACGAAAATTCGAAGAACTTACCGGTCAATCAGCGGCAATACCTCTGGAATCAGAAACGGCCATATTGTCCGCGTCTGCTGCGACTCAAAAACGCAGCTCCGCCGTTGAAGCGGAACTAGAAGCGCTTCGCCGGGAGATGCAGGAATAAACTTCGCGCGGCGAGAAATGAGGCTGTCGATGGACTTGCCAATGTCCCCTCTCCCGCGCATTTGATTCACCTTCATCACAAATATCCCACGAGGGAAGTGGGTTAGGGCAAATTCGTTTGCCCTGTCATTGGTGCATCACGGTCAATCCTAGTCACTCCCCATCCGGCCTCCGGCCACTTTCTCCCCCGATCCTGGAGGAGAAGGGACACGCGAACGACCGACGTTGAAGGTATCATTCCTGACCGCACGGAGTATCATCCAACGCCGATCACGCTACGGAGCCGGTGGATCCGGCAGCCGCTTGATACTGATGTTGCGAAATGAGACTGCGTCATTGTGGCCGGCGAATCCAAAGAAACCGCTCGGTCGCGCCTTACCCGGATGCGGACTATTCGCGAGGTATTCCGTCACTGTCGCGAGGTCAGCGTTCAGGATGATATTGCCGTTCAGTTCGACCTTGATCTTACTTCCATCGACTGTCACTTCCTGAAAGTTCCAGG
>JAYVNW010000670.1:0-6243 GCA_043758225.1 Candidatus Kuenenia sp.
AACCGTAATAGTTATCTGCGATCAGCGTGACGATGACTCCTTCTTCGTCGCGGCATGTGAGCTTGAACGGGACGCCGTCATTGTATTTTTCGTCTTCAGATTTCCAGCACATCCCGTCTTCACGCTGAGCATCGGTCGCTTCGTCCCAGGAGGGCAACCCGGCATCCTTCTTGGTCACGCGAACCAGATGCGGTGCAAGAATGATGCAGCCGGTATGACCACTCCAGTGTTCAATATCCAGTGCCGCATCATGGATGGGAAGAAACGGATCGCCTGAGTTGCCAAAAATAGATTCAACAAAGTCCAGATTGCTGACCAGCGCGCCAGGGACAAACAGACGAATCTCCATCGACTGCTGCGCACAATACCCCGGCACTTCAGGACACAGAATCGGTCGGATGAGCAACGACACGAATGCGCTGGCGGGATTTGGATCGTGGTGTGTAAACGGAAGTTGCAGCAGGTTCGCCGGTGGATTCATGGCATGTTTGAACAAAGCGGCGAATGTTTGTTTCGGAACGGTCTTTTTGTCACGCGGGATCGGCAGACCGCCTTCCGTCACATGGAATGTTCCTTCAGTCGTGCGACGATCGTTTGCCGGGTTATGAAGCACACCGTTGCGAACTCGATATGAAGCGCCGAACTCGTTTTCATAGTCGTCGCCATCGTGTGGCAACGAAAGCTCGCGAGCGATACCGTGTCGGTCCAGAATCACAGCCAGATCCGGCAATCGCAATGCGCTGCAACCTTTGACCCGGTCAAAATATCGACGCAGAAACGCTTCAATACGTGTGTCGGCCGGACAGTGGATCGAATCAAGTCGCTTCAGACGATTGTGATACGTACTTAACAGACGCGGCGCGCCAAGCCGATCGTGGTCCTCAAAGCACTTTGGAATCGGCAAGCCGTTGGCCAGAAGTTTCAGCACGATGTATCGCGTTATGCTTTCACGAGATTCTGTTTGCTCCTGACTCGACTGATGTGAAACGAACCCGATCGACTCTTCAAGATCGCGCATTGACATCCCGCAAACTCCACAAACTGAAACTACTAAAACAGCAAACCATATCCTCGCCCTGTATTACCGCCGGGATTTCATCAAATCCCGGCATGAACTGCGAATCGGCAGCCACGGTATTTTTGTCAGCGCAGGTTGATTTCCATCTGTCGGGAACAACGACAAAGAGGACGCCTGTTCAATACTGACCGTCGGAGTCCCTCGCCTACACATCAAGCGACTGAAGGAATCCCGTCATTTCACCAGCGGCATGATCGTTTCCTTGCCGTTGCGCTTCGAGAATTCCCGTTCGATACGTCGATCTCGCTTCCTCAAGTCGTTCGAGTCTGGCAAATAACTGACCAGCCATCAGAAATGCAGGGACATACGGCGGTATGTCGTTCATTAATCCGCCAAACAGTTCCAGGCTGCGATCGTGTTCGGCCACTTTATCCAGTTCCATCGCCAGCATGTACCGCAACATCTGATCGCTCGGTGATCCGAGCAACATGGCTTCCAGTTTTTGTCGTCGAGAGACAGCATTCATTGTCTATTCCTTAATGTGGTCCAAATTATAATCGATCTCCACCGAAGACAGGCCGAATCGCCGATGATTTCGCGTACAGGCTTGCCGAATTTATGGCAATCACGCTAAATTGCGCCAATTCAGGCGGTCTGCCAATTCTGGCAAAGCACCGCAGCAAGCACAAACAACAGAAGGCAGGAGGCCGTTTCATGACATCTTCACACGGTCGCAGAATTCAAAGTCGTCGCGCGCTGGCAATCATGGCCTGGGTTTCGCTGGTCGTCATCGCCGGACTGCTTTGGTACGGACAGGAAAACGGGTTCATCAGAATTCAGGCGTGGGAACCGGCGGCTTTATTGCTGTCTGCGTACTCCGCCTTCCTTGCGATTTTTGGATGGTTATTGTTCGCGCCTGAGCGACGATCGACCGAAGAATCACCGGCGCTGTTTTTCTCCGGCATGCTGACCCTGATTCCGCCATGCTTTATTGCCTATCATCTCATGCCGCCGTCCTCTCCCTTGCGCGGCTGGCTGACTTTGGGCATCTTTGTGTTTGGTCTGATGGCAATTCTAAGTCCGTTGCCAGATGAAGTGTTTGCAGTGCCGCGTGATCGCAAATCATACCTGCAGCCGCTGACGGATTGCTATCTGTCTGCGTTGGATGTGGAAGAACCTCAGGTTGATCTGCAGAACCTTTTGCCGCGATCGTATCGAACTCTGACGGGACTTACTTCTGATCGCGAATCAATACGCGGCACCGGCCAAGTGACCAATTCCTCCGGTACACCGCGTGATCCATGGACCGATCCGTTTTATGGTACCGGGCGTTCTTTGAGCCAGGTTGGGGCTTCACAAAAATCAACCTATTCGGAAAGCCGGTCTCGGGGATCTGATAGATATCAAAATGAATTTCGCGAACGCCCCCAGACACCGATTGACGAACTTGCACGCGGGCCAGTGCATGAGTCTTCGCCGCCGACGTTGACGCCGTCTTTAGCGCCACCGCCATTGCCGCCGGCAATCCCATCCGAAGTGATCACATCAGGCTTTTCACGACCACCGATGATGGCTCGTTCCGCCTTTGCGCCACGCGAATCCAGGGCTCCAAATTTTCAACCCGCAACCGCATCACCACCAGCAGCGTCCGAAACATCAGCCAATCCAAAGCCCGCCTCGGCAGGACGTCGACCATTAACAGAACCCGGTGGTCGAACGACACCAGCGGTTGGATTTCAGACTCCGCCCGTGTCTCGGCCGATCACATCGTCTCCGCCACCGGTACCTTCATATCGAGGTTCGCCAGTTGTTGTTCCACAACAACGACCAGCAGCTCCGGCAGCATTGATTGCTGACACGATGCTGGGCCTGGGTTCAATGACCGCAGCTGCTCCATCGGCATCTTCGGCCACGTTCGACGATGTACTAAAAACCGCCGTCGCAGAATTCACCACCGTCACAGAACCATCGCGTGGAGTCCCAAAAACAGCCGATGTCCTGCGGCCCTTGCTCGACACAGAAACTCGGCCGTCAGATTCAAGTGTGCCCAACGAGCGTGCATCAGCGCCAGCGGCCGTACGTCCACCGGAACCAAATATTTTCGAACTCGATCGCCAGATCAAAGAGGAAAAGGCTCACGACACTCAGGAAATCGACTCTGACATCGATTCGACCGCGAAAACCACATCGACTCCATCGACTCCAACGACTCGCACGTCGCCACTCAGCGATGTGACAATGGAACGTATCAAGGATGAATACGGCGGTGAAATGGTGGATGGAACCATTCGAGTGTTCTTTGAGGTCGGTCAGAAGCGAGCTCATCTGCACGTCCCATTCTCACCACCGCTGGAAGGACTTCCGGAAGTCGAATGTGAAGCCATCAGCGACGATTCCGTGCGCTGCAAGGTCGCCGTTCGCCAACCCTACGGCATTCGCATTGAAGCGAGACGATCAGACGCCTCAGCTGCCTTGAATACAGATATCGGATTTGCAGCAGTCTACACGCCCCCATCGCGACGTAGTTGATCAGGAGAAGATGTCACAAGAATAAGATCACACAATGAAAAGAGTCCGCGTTATTAAACTCGGCGGCAGTCTGCTGACGATGCCGAACCTGAAACAGAAGTTTCAAAAATGGTGTCGTGAAAACCCACACCCGTTGACCCTGATCATCGTCGGTGGCGGACCAGTGGTTGATACAGTTCGCCAGGTTCATCTCGCCAACCCACTTTCGGAAGCGTTTGCGCACTGGGTTTGCATTGATCTGTTAAAACACACAGCCCAAATCGCCCATCAAGTCCTTGGCAATGCTGATTTATATGAAACGATGGCCGACCTTCAGCAGCCGTTTTCGGGTTCGAAGGTAAACTCGACCACGCCGATCATCGCCATTGTTCAGGTGGGGATTTGTTTCGCCCGAGAGTACGCCAACATGGGACTTCCGGAAAGCTGGGATGTGACCTCCGATTCACTCGCAGCGGCGTTTAGCAATATGTACGCCGCCGAGGAATTGGTTGTAATGAAGTCATGCGATGCCCCGCACGACGAATCAAACCTTGAATCGCTTGCCGAGGTCGGATTCGTCGATCCGTATTTTGCGGATCTTGCCGAGGACATTGATCAGGTACGTTTCGTCAATTTACAGACGTACGAATGATGGCGGAAAAGACGCAGCTCATTTCTGAATCCATGAACTGCGTCACCTTTGGTTTGTTAAAGTCGGAGAAATCGAAACTCGTGATTCTTAACGCGGCTGGACATGAGGCTTCTCTCGTTTCGTAGCCACGCTCGCGCGTGAGCCGCAGGGTTCACGAACTTCACTTTCCAAAAAATCCTATTCCGAGGCGACTTTCATGCAGCATGTCCGCGCCCTGCCTTTGATCTACGAATTCAGCCGGCACGTCGAGCCTCGATGTCGCATTGTGTCCGGCGAGACGATTCGGGTGGAATCGGAAGACGCCCTGTCGGGGCAGATTCGCCGACCGGGTGATCGTCGCGACAAGGCATCAGTGCCGTTCAGCAATCCGGTGGCTGGTCCCATTATCGTGGATGGAGCTGAACCTGGAGACGAACTGGCAGTGACAATAGAACAAATTGAGTCCCGCGACGGCCAGTGCGCGACCTACACCGGTGCTCCGAAACAACTTGCCGAATGGCTGGGAAACGATGTCCCGCACGGAGCTCATGTCTGTCCGATTCTCGAAGGTCAGATCTTCTGGAAAAACGACATCTCTATACCTTATCGGCCGATGCTGGGTTGTATCGGCACGGCTCCCGACTGGGGTGTTCCAAACACAGGCCCCGCTGGTCCACACGGCGGCAATCTGGATCTGGTCGAAGTCTGCCCCGGGAGCACAATCTTTTTGCCCGTCAAAGTGCCCGGTGGATATCTCTACCTCGGAGACGCCCACGCGGCCATGGGCCATGGTGAGTTGTCGGCGACTGGTTTGGAGATGGCGGCGTATTCGACAGTGACCGTCAGAAGGATTCCTCAATCCAGTTTCTTAGGCCTCCGCATCTCCCATGCGGAATTTCTGATGTGCATTGCCACTCACGGAACGCTGGAACGCGCGATCGCCGAGGCGTACTCGCGACTGATTCTCTGGATGGAAGCGGAATATGCCTGGAACCGTTGGGATGCGTATGACCTGCTGACTCATGTGGGTCGGTTGTCAATTGGCTACTACGGCAGCGGGACAGTGGGAGCAAAGATCGAACGGCGGTACGTGGAGCGCAGCACACATTGAAGTTCTCGCAGACGGCCCAGTCGCCTGATGGCTGGCAGTTGATCCGGACCGAGCTTTATTTCCGAGGGAGCAGGACATGAGGGTTGAAGATGCAAGATTTAGCAACAGCGCCATTACTTTCGGCAGTTCCTTGCACGACATGCACGAGCCACGACTCAGACACGCACGAGCGGCAAGTGGCGGGACTACCTGAGTATCGATAAACTCCTGCTCTGTTGTTGATGATTCCAACCCCCAAGAGGCAAGTTGAAACAATCGAGGCTCAGTCCGTCGAATGAAGATTACAGCCATCATCATTGTTGCCCTCATATTGGCTGCTGCCGCGATCGTGTTCGCTTGGTCGAGGTCCAAGCAACAAGAGACAGGCTCATTTTGGGACGTCATTCGGAACCCCGACTCGATGCCCGATCTCGATAAATTTCACGAGATGGTTGATAACGCCGCAACAACATTGTCTGGGTCGTCAACAGAAATAGAGGAATTGGTTGACTACTTCGTTTTCGAGGCGAAGTCTGCACGCGATGGCTGGACCGAGTTGCGGATACTGGCCAAATTGGAAAGCGAAGCATATCCTCGGGCCCTTGAGATTCTGCGTGATCCTTCGTTAAAGGACCGCCTGACTGTCTTAACATACCATGACAAATCATCACTACCTGAGGCTCCAATCAACCGCCTCTGCGAAATCTTTGACCAGGAGGCGGCACCGCCGGAAGAAGCTGCACTGCTACTTGCTCCATTTCTTCGATCCGATAACAACGAGATCAGAAAGAGCGTTGCATTGACCATCGGATCAATTGCTTCACGAGATTCACTTCCTGATCTGCGTCGAGCGCTCACAGATGCCGACGAGTATGTCAGGAGCTTCGCGTTGATGGGCAGCCCTGTGAAGGTGTGTAAAACGTTAAAAAGCCTGGTCTTTCGCATTTTGAGCAAAGGAGTTAAGGATACGCAACATGTTGGTGTCTTGAAAATCCC
>JAYVNW010000671.1:0-6447 GCA_043758225.1 Candidatus Kuenenia sp.
AAACGCTGCACATCGACGAGGGAAGATGCCGCCGAAGGGAAAGGATCAGACATCGGTGGATTCCTTTGATCGAGAGGTAGACAGAACGGTACTTCGCTGATTCACAAGCTTGATCACATCATCCAGACTGACGTCCATCTGCAGAGCTTCGGCCAGGAGTTGATCGATCCGCTCCGTCAGGATCCTCATTCGTTCGCGACGAGCCAATGGCGATCCCTGGTCCGACACAAACGTCCCGGCCGTTCGTCGCTTCTCGACAATTCCCGCCAGTTCCAGTTCGCGATACGCGCGTGCGATCGTGTTGGGATTTACGACCAGTTTTTCCGCCAGCACTCGAATCGGTGGCAACTCTTCACCCGCCGCCAGCCGACCGGCCGCAACCTGATACTTGATCTGATTGACGACTTGCAGGTAGATCGGCACTTTGTCGTGAGTTGTAATATTGATCTGCATGTGCAAAACTCCCCTGACAATTTTTGTATTAACACAATAATACAAGATGGCAAGACTGTGTCAACACTGTTTTCCGCAAAAATTCCACAGCCTTGCGCAAAGTCGATCATCATCATTTGTTCCAAATTGCATGGTATCGTTGGTTTGGCAGCGGCAAGTTATGAGAGCCGAACGCGTTAGGCGGGGGCGGGCGCGTTGATTTAATTGCTTAACCCGACCCGAAGAGGAGGTACTGAGCGCCCCGCCTCCTGTTCGATTCGGGTTAAACGGAAGCGAACTCGGCTGAGACTGGATCAACACGCCGCCAGCCTCGGACTTTTCACAGTCATAACACTGTTCGTGCCGAAGCCCGATGCTAATGCTTGCGGCTCACACTGCGACCTGCAATCCCATTGCAGTCTCACGATTGCTGTCTGTCGTGCCGTTCCTTGACGTGAAGCGTTGTCAGGGTCAAACTTGTGCATGTGGACGACGGCAAGCGTATGGTGCGAGTGTTGTTTTGTCTGAAAAATGTTTGATGTTCTGTTGGATTACAAGGCTGAATCAATGAGTGGACCGATTGTTCGAACCGGAACGACACCCGAATTCTGGAAGAACTGGGATCGGGCGTTCGGGGATAAAAAGGCGGCTGCTGGTGCAAAAAAGGCCACAAAGGCTCCTGAAAAGAAAGAAGCCCCAGGCGCTGCAAAGAAGGCAGTAAAAAAGGCTGCACCAAAGGCTGCACCAAAGGCAGCGACAAAAGCTGCTCCGAAAAAAGCCTCTAAGAAGGCAGCAAAGAAGACGAAGTGACCATTGCTGTAGCAGCGGCAACTGAATCCAACGGACAACGGCAGGAGTCGATCGGCTTCTGCCTGTTGTCGACCGTTGTGATAGCTGGATTGTTTCTGGCCGTTTCATTGCTGAGCAGTCCGATCCCCGGGGTGAATGAGCCGCATTATCTGTGCAAGGCTCGATCATTTTCTGACCCTGCGTGGTGTGATCGCGATTTTTTCCTGACGTCCGTCAACGCGCACTACTGCTTCTACTGGCTTGTTGGGCCTCTGACGCAATACTTCTCGTTCAACACCGTGGCGTTGTTCGGGCGAGCCACTTCGGCATTGATGCTGGCCGTTGGCTGGACTGTGCTCGGCCGCGTGATTGGTTTATCGGCCGAGTCGAGAATCATGGCGGCCGGTGCATTTGCGTTCCTGAGTCAGCTCGGCAGTTTTTCGGGCGAATGGCTTCTTGGCGGATTCGAATCAAAAGTTGCCGCCTGGGGACTTGGACTCTGCGCGGCTGGATTCTGGATTCGCGGCACGATGAAATCATGTCCGGGCTGGATGGCGACTGCAGGGATCTGTTGCGGTGCAGGTGCGATGGTGCATCCAGTTGTTGGAGGCTGGATTGCTGTCTGCATCTGTATGGCCTGGCTAATGAATCTGGTCGCAGCTTGCCTGACCGGCCGATCGCAGAGTGTTGCCAGGTCCATTGTCGGAATCGTAGTGTTTTCTATCGTGACGATCGTCGTTGCACTGCCGGGTCTCGTGCCAGCCTTGCGATTGGTGCTGGATAATTCGCTCAATCAAAAAGATCGTGAACTGGCATCGTTCATTCAGGTCTTCTGGCGACTGAAACACCATCTGGATCCGACGGAATTGATGCCCTCGCAGTGGATGTACGCTGTTGCATTGCTGACAACTACTGTGATCGTGGCTTCTAAATTGCGTAGTCGGTGGAACAGTAAACTTTCGAACGGCGAATTGGAATTGCCGACGACAAACCACGACACGTCGATTTCCTTATCAAACGCGGCCATTGCCCTCTTGCTGAGGTTCTTTTTGGCATCGGTGATCATCGCTTTCGCTGGAGTTCTAATCGGGTGGCATTTCGTCGCGGCGAAGGATATGAACAATTGGCAGTGGCGTGCAGCAATGTTGAAGTTCTATCCGTTTCGAACCTTCGATGCGTTGCTTCCGATCGTGGCAGGACTGCTGACAGTACGGTTCCTTCAATACAGATCAGCCATTTCAGCGAACCACAGGGAGCACCAAAAAATCTTTTTAATGATGATTTTTTGCGGGCTGCCGTTCGTGCCGGCAACGTTGTATCGATCTGCAACTCCGCCGGGCTTCACGTCCGATCAATTTGCCGATTGGCAAGCCGCGTGTGAATGGATTCGCGCGGAAACGCCAACCGAAACTCTCTTCCTCACGCCACGCGAATCGTGCGCCTTTAAATGGATGGCCGAGCGCGCCGAGTATGTCTGCTATAAAGACTGCCCTCAGGATGCAGCCGGGATTCTGGAATGGAATCGCCGACTCTGGTGGCTGCATGACTGGACACTGAAAAGCTCCATGGACGGCATTTATGACACAGGGGATTTGTATAAACTGCGTTCCGAGACGCACTGCGATTTCATCGTGACGCGGATTCTTGGTCCGTTCGAGACTCGCCCTGTCTGGAAAGGAAAGCACTGGCAGATCATCGCATTGCCGTAGGCGAACCGCTGCGTCGGCTACCACCAGTCGGCCTTTATTGACGAGACCGAGAAGTTGTACTTCAAAGGCTTCGACCACATTTGACGGCAATGGCTGCGTTTGTGGAATCAGCAGCGAAGGCGCATTTCCGCCGGCGGAGCAGCGGAACTACGGACTGTCATCGAAAATCGTCACGGCTTCGGAAACGATCAAAGGTTTCGGCATTTGATCATATGATAATGATGCAAGAACTCGGGCATTGCGGGCCTGCTTTTCGCCCTGAAGTTTAAGTTCAAAGGTCATTTTGTCGCCCGGTTGAATGGCTTCCACGGTGGCATAGCGGACCGTGTTGCCCTCCCGTCGAGCCTTGACAGTGCGAGTTCCTGCTGCTTTGACAGCGATTTCCGCGGGAACCTCAACTACCATTTCCACGTTCCTGGCAACTGCGGTACCTCGGTTTTCAATCGTAATTGTAAAACCAAATGACTCACCAATCGCCACTGGCTTGTCCTGGCGGCTGATATTTGCCGTCATGTTTTCGAAATCTTCAATCGTTACGACCGCTTTGGCCTGCGAACGGAACCCCGCGCTTTCCGTGACTTCTACGAGAGCTTCCTGCGGACCTGCAGAGATCGCTTCCAGTTCGATTTCAAGGGTGATCTGCTTTTCAGGTGCCAAACGATCAATATCCCAACGCACGCGGCCGTTCTGCGGATTGTAGGTTCCGCCATTGTCCGCAGAAACGAAGCGCATGCCTTCCGGAACTTGTTCGACTACGACGGCATTGGTTGCTTCGAACGCTGTTTCATTGGAAATAATATTTTGAAACGTTCCGCTGCGACCAACAAATCGACGATCAGGCCCAAGGCGTTGAACGGTTAACTGCGAGCCGATGATGCTTATGTCAGTCGAAGCTTTGTCAGCTGACACTCCAGATGCTGTCACTTCAGACACCGTGTGATAGCTGCCCGGTTCTGCGGCGATGACTGTCAAGTCAATCACCTCCTTGCCTCCGGAAGGCAGGTTCTCAATTTCATATTCCAGGTCGCCACCCTCAGAATGCTTCAGTCCAGGCGGCAACACGCTTCTCAGAATAACATGACTGGCATCTCCGGATCCGTTGTTGCGGATGACGTAATGCAATTCGACTTCATCTCCAACTTTTACAGCATCCGGACCAGTCATTTCCAAAGTCAACTTTGGGGAGGTGATGACTGTTGCTGATTTCACCTGCGCTTTGAAGCGAACGGTGGCCATGCCGTCGAGCGTTCCTTCGCCAGTCGGTGTGATTCGAACAACGATCTCCTGTTTTTGGTGAGGAGCAAGTTCACGAATTGTCCAGCTCAGCTTTCCACTGACGCGATCGAAGTCTGCCACTGGCTTTGAGTTTTCCAGCCGAGCGCCATCGCCCAATTCGTCATCAACGATCACATCGTATGCGGCAGAATCGCCGTCGTTGGTTACGACGATTGTATATTCATGAGCCACACCAACCGTCGCCGTATCCGGCGCGCGTTTCTGGATGCTGAGCTGAGGTCGCATGACTTCAGTGATACTGCGTTCGGCTGAATTGTCCGAACCAGTACGGCCAGGATCAGGAATCGAGCGTGAAGGCCGGTCATTGACGGCTGGAAGATCGTAGGGGTCTTCCATTCCATCTTTGCGATCTGTGTCCAAGCCAAATGGAGCACTTTCATCCGGCGACGGGACAGATTTTCGATCTGGGAAAGTCGGTTCAGGAAATTCGTCTTCCGGAACTTCTCTGGGTGTTCGTCGTGGCGATGCTGGCGGAAAATCGGTTTTCGGGAAATCATTCTGAGCAGGTTGTTCGTCGGTACGAGAACGTGGTCGTCCGCCGGAATTTCCTGCTGGAGGAGTCGGCACGGGTGGATCGGCGTCGAAGAAATCGATTTTCTCGTCATCAATGCTCGGCGCAGGCTTTGTTCCAGGCTTTGGTCTGGCTGGAGTCTGCGGATCAGGAGTAAATTCGAATTCTTTGGTTTCATCGGTATCAAACCCGGGCAAGGCCATAAGCGGAATGTCGTCCGCAGGAACGTTGCGTGGAGTCGATGGTTTGCCTGTGTTTGGGACATCGGTATCAAGGCCGCCGAATTCCGGAAGCTTGTCCGGCATGAAGGGTTCAAGGGGTTCGTCAGCCTGATTCGTCGTGTTTGACGAATGTGCGGCGGTTCTGGCTGCCGTTGCTGCTCGCCCGTCGCCATGTGCCTGCGCGGCTGCCGGCTCGACACCGTTCATTAAAGCTGGAGATCTAGCGGCATTGGATTTGAGTGCTTGTGGATCGACTGGCAATGGGTCCAAATGCGGGGTGGCAACGGGTGCAGCAGTAACCGCAGTCACGCTTGAAGCAGCGGGCGGTCCCTTAACTGTCGTTTGTGCCGTCGCAGCGGATCGGCCAGTTGTCGTCGAAGCTATTTTCGCTGACGTTGCATTGCCATTGAAAAACTGAGTTGTCGATTTGCCTGTTGGTGTAGATGGTCGAGCGACAGTTGCAGCGGCGTTAGATTGTGATGCTGTGTCAGTCGCTGGTTCGGGAGAGTAGCTTACTGTCTTAATTGGTTCGGCGACCGGCGCGAAAGTTTCTGCTGCGGAGAGATCTTTTTCGGACTTCTGACTTTCGTCAGCATCAACTGGACGATCGAAGAGATTGGCATCATCTGTCAGACTGTCTTTCAGCACGGTTCGATCGACAGGCGCTGCTTCAGCGACAAATACAATCTCCTCTTCAGGCGGTGCCAAAGGGCCCGGATCGTTTGGCACATTGGGCTCATTGAGCGCGAATTGGGCATCGTCTACCCCGGAGTCACCGGCCAGCAGGCGATCCAGATCGGTCGTCGCATCCGGAATCACATCGGATTCAGTTGGCGATCCGGAGGCCGCAGCCTGCGCATTGCGATTGATTTGCGATTGCGCCGGCAGTCGATTTTGGACCTCCAGAACCACAAGGGTTCCAATGCCAATAATGCCAGCCGCTGTCAGTAATTTCCACATAGAACTTTGCATGGGAATCCCTTCCCGCGCCAGGAAAATCCGTCGTCAACTCCGCCTCCCGCGGAGAGATCAATAGGCGCTTCGGCGGAACAAGTAGCAGATTCGGCTGAACGCTGGAAGACGATTTCTGGAATTCTATGATCGAAATTGGCTCAACCGCCCAGATTCAAAGCGGCTTCTAAGAACGAATTACCAACGCCTGATACGCGCCGTCCGCGGGAAGCCCCGGTCGATGCTGATTTTCGCGGTCCAGACGGAAATCCTGGCGTGCTTGCCGGAGGGCGTCAACCACGCCTCGGTTTTCTTCAGGTTCCATGCTGCATGTCGAATAAACCACGCGGCCACCGGGCCGAACCAGTTCACACGCCTGAAGCAGCAATCTCGTCTGCAGCACGACGAGTTCATTCAGGCCGTTCATGTCAAATCGCCAACGTGCCTCGGGACGACGATTGAGTACGCCGGTGTTCGAGCACGGCACATCAACGAGCACAGCGTCGAATGGTCCGGTCGGTAAATCCCGTCCATCCTT
>JAYVNW010000672.1:0-7195 GCA_043758225.1 Candidatus Kuenenia sp.
CCCATGCCATTGCGTCCATCCGTGCATGGGTTCAACGTGGTGGGAATTTGTGGATTCGCCTTGATCGTACAGGACTTGATCCGGCTCGAGCCATTCTGTCAGATGCTCTGCCACTTTCAGTCATTGGTGAAACCACGACGAATAATGTGACATTGATTCTTAATCCAGGCTATCGTCAGTCCTTGTTTCCAACTCGACAAGTCGAACGGACCTTCGATGAGCCAATCCGTTATGTTCGTGTGATGCAGACTGGCGGAGATGTGATGTGGAGTATCGATGACTGGCCAGTGGCGATCCGTGTGCCAGTTGGTCGTGGCACTGTGATGGTCACTACCGTTGATTCATCGGTGTTCGTCGAACGCAGAGAACGTCAACGCAAGAACACTTCGGAATTTCAATTGATGCCCTCGGCGGAGGTCATGCAACAAACACTGTTTGGTAATCGTCAGGGCTCAATGTTACGACAAACGGATGTCTCGGAGCAGGCTGCGAGTGTTATCGGCTACAGCATTCCGTCGCAATCAACTGCCATCCTGCTGACCCTGTGTTTTCCTGTGCTATTGCTGGCAGTCGGTATTTGGCTGCAGCGTCGGGAAAAAGGCGAACGACTGATTTTTCTGCTGCCTGCACTGGCTGGCATTGTGGCACTGCCGGCGATTGGAATCGGTTCTTTGGGACGTCGTGTCGCCCCCAACACAGTCATTGAAACGGGGCTTGTTCATTCCGTACCTGGTTGGAATCGACTCGTGTCTGACGGCTATGCTTCTGTCTTCGATGTCGGGACAAATGCATTGGAAGTCACCGGTGCAGACGGCGCGATTTTAGAAGTTGATAGTGATTCTACGAATCGTAGCTATCGCCAGCTTGTCTGGAGTGGATTTGGCAGTTCGCGTTGGAAAAATCTAGACCAACCGGATGGCATTCAGACGTTTGCCGAACGTTCGACTGAACCGCTTGATCGTCCGTTGTCGGCGACCGCTTCGTTTGATGAGAATGGCGTTGTTGGCAAACTCGATTCCGGAGGACTAAAAGAAACCGGAGACGTGTTGATTGCCGGCGTTGGTTCTGAACGGATGAGCGTGATGCTTGAATCCGATGGCAGTTTTCACGGTACCCCTCAGGATGTGCTGGGGAACGGGAATTACATCAACAGCAGACTGGTGACCGATCAGCAGCATCGCCGTGCACAAATCTACGCGTCAGTCTTCGATACAACCGGACGCGATCGAGCATTTCCAGAAACCGTCAGTTTAATGTTCTGGACACAGTCAAATCATGAGTCGTTAAACATCGGCGATGCGACCGCGCGCCGCGAACGTTCATTGTTGTGTGTTCACCCGCTGCGAATGATAAGTCCGGATGTCGGTGCGAAGTTCGTAATTCCAGCTGCGTTCATCGCTTTGCGGACCACCACCAGAGCCGATGGTCAAGGATTCAGCGGAGTGTACGACAATGCCAGGCGTCAGTGGTTAAAAACTGAAACGGCCAGCACCTCGTTTCTGGAATGCCGGATTCCCGAGGTTTGTCTGCCATTTGAAGCAGAAACTGCTGAAATGAATTTAACAATCAGAGCCGGCTCAAGAACGCTGTCGCTGTCCGCTGGAGGCTATGACTCGCAGACGCTGATCAGTACCGTCATCAGTCCTCTTGGAAAACAGACGATTACCATTCCGCCGGACCTCATCAAAGAATCCCTTCGCAACGGGAAGTTCTATCTGACGCTTTCCGTAAGCGATCTGGAGGATTCGGAAGATGGCCATGAAGTGTCGGAGACTCAGGACGACTATTGGGAAATATCGCAGCTTCAATTCACGCTGGCGGGTAAGCGAACGGCAAAGTCACCTTGATTGAAGTCGCCCTTCGCTCCGCGAAAGTAGCAAACATAAGCGATGCTTTCGCGGAGCGAAGGGCAACTATTTCCGCTCGAACGATCCTTGTTGCTGGCGAGCAGGGAACGTGAGTCCCCGGATTGTGATTCTTCGACGCCGTCATAACTTCTGCGCGGGTGCCTACCCGGACGAAAGCAGAATTTCCGCCACAATAATCGCACTAGTCATCGCAACAACGACCCATACTGAGCGAGGTGTGATGATGTCGGGGCTCGCCAGAAACTGCGTCAGAGAACCAAGGCGATGCCATAAAAGGAGTCCAGATGGAATCGTGATAACTCCGAAGGCTATCATAAGCCAAAGAGGAGTCCCGGTTCTCAGCATTTCGCCGCAGTCGCCAACGCGGTCAAATGAACCCACCGCAATGTAGGCACCATTCGTCAGCAAGCAGAACCCGGCAAAGAATGTCGCCGCGCTTCGCAGGATCTTGATGCGCGACGGAATCAGTAATTGCAGTCCGAGGGGCAACAGGCAACCAATAATTGGCCCCAGCCAGACGACAACGGCCGGATTGGGATTCGGATGCACATCGGTCCTTGAAATCGCCATCGGGTGCAGCACGACACATGTGACATGACCGTGTGTTATCACGGCTCCAACTACATGTCCAAGTTCATGGACGGCCATCATGCCCAACCAACTCAACGCCAGCATCGCAACAACAAACAGAATCTGATTGTGACGTTGCATTCAGATCTCCTACTCAGCAAATTCCCACGCTGTTCGATATCGTCCGGACACTTCAATCCATGTCAGCAGGGATTGAAAGAAAGGGGAGGATGCCAGCGTCGCGCTGTCTCCGATGATGATCAATTTTCGTTTGGCCCGCGTCAATGCGACATTCATACGTCTGGCATCGGACAGGAATCCGATTTCTCCGACGGAATTTGAACGCACCAGAGAAATGACAACCGCTTCCTTTTCGCGTCCCTGAAAACCATCAACCGTATCAATCTCCAGCTGATCGTAAATTGCATTTTCGCGAAGCCAGCGAACCTGCGCTGCGTACGGCGCGATGACCGCAATATCGGACGGCGACACTCCGGCTTCACATAGCGCATTGACCTGCTTCAGAACCAGACGACCTTCTTCGGGATTGCGTTTGCTCAAACCTTCAGGCTCAATTTCTTCCTGCCAGCCGGTTCCAGCTGTGTCGATAAATGTCACCGGGTCGTCGGAGACCAATTCGCCGTGAATGCGTGGCAGATCAGAAAGAACGTGTGCACGTACAGAATCGTCTGCGATCAGAGTGTTGTCGTAGAAATGTTTCGACGAGAATCCCATAATCGACTCGTGCATGCGATACTGCACAGTCAACTGCCGTGTGATCAAGTCACCATAATGATTGACAAGTCGCTCCATCATACTGATGGCATAACCTTCTTTCTTTGCCGCGTCCGACAGAATTGTAGGCGGCAGCTGCAGGTGATCGCCCGCCAGAATTAATCGATCAGCACGATGCAAAGGCACCCAGCAGCCAGGTTCGACGCTCTGACACGCTTCGTCGATCACCAGCACATCGAATCGCAGATCATCAAGGACGGAATCATCAAATGTCGTCGTTGCGCAGATCACGCGAGCATCTTTCAGAAGGTCGCTGATCGCTTGTTTTTCGAGAAGCCTCGCGTGCCGCTTGAGTTCTCTTGCTTCCTGACGCTGCTGGCCACGTTGCCCCGGAGCTGGTCTGCCGCGAGTATACCGGTCAGCTTTTCGTTCGATCTGTTCGGCTTCCCGCATCATCTGATGGACAACCATCATTGATTCGTGGCGTCCCACCAGGGCGTCAAGCGAATGTTGCCGCAAATCTTCCGACACGCGGGCCGGATGTCCCAGCCTGATTGCCGGTTCACCAACGGCGAGTAATCGTTCCAGCAGATTGTCCACAGCCGTGTTGCTGGGTGCGCAGGCCAGAACTCGCTGGCCACGAGCGACAAGTAAACGAATGACTTCGACAACCGTCGTCGTCTTCCCAGTTCCCGGTGGACCATGAATAATCGCCAGATCATTGGCAGCCATTGCGTGTAGGATGGCGTCATGCTGCGACGCATTCAGTCGTTGCGAAATATCCATGGGAGGTTTCATGCTGGTATGAAACGTCGGCTCGCGTTCGCCCAGCAGAATGTCTCGCAATTGTGCGTGACGCCCTTTGGCTTTCGCGGCGGACTGCATTGCTCCCGCCTGCCGCTTGCGAGTCACTTCATCCGGTGACAGATCCAGCCGAAAGCGATCGCTGGACGGCCAGTCATCGACAGCAACTTCCAGTGAATCCATGCGTCGAGCGCTCACGACACCCTGCAGTGATTCTGCATCTTCGTCCCGATTGTCTGACAGCAGAATCGGGCTGCCGACTTTGAAGCGATTCCACGGCAAGCGATCCGGAGACCGTCGCTTCGCCAATGTGATCAAATATCGTCCGCCAAGACCAGTGGTGTGCGTGCGAATGACCAGGTCCAGCAGTGTCTCTCCGGAACGTTCCGCACTGTCTGACGACTGAGCCTTTCGGCGTTGCGCCAAACGTTCTCGTTCTGCTTCACCTTCCATCTCAAGCCAGCGATGCATGTTTGCGAAATGTTTAGCAGCGAGCAGCGGCCGTTTGGCGGAGGACTTCATTCAGGAACCAGAACATGTAGGGGAATATTGCGTTTTCGTGGGCGAATTCTACCCCAATTTGCGCCGAATCAGTCGCACCGAACATCGGAAACCCCGATTTTCCCACGGCTATGCGCTCTAAAAACAAAGAGTAAGCTGTCAGCAGCAAGTATTGGCTGGCCGGCACGTCGGAATTGGCATCACCGCTGCGATTGGCGTTCATTGGTCAGAAATCGAAAGTGTACCGGCGGACAAACGCCACACCGCTTGCCGAATTCCGACGTGTGACATCAGATCTGCGGTGACGTTTACTTCCAATACGTGAGTTTCAGCACTCCCGCCACAATCGCTCCAACGACACCGGCAATGAGCATTTGAACGACAGTGCCCAGATCTGATTTCATGAAGTACAACACCGCGACAGTTCCGATCGTGGCCCAGCAGATTGCAATGAGACTCAACTGCATCCGCTGTTTACGCTCATCGGCTGACAATGGAGTGGACTTGGCTCTTGGCTCAGTCTGCTGTCTGTCGGCCGTGGACTTCGGCGCTTTGCCAGCCTTTGCGGAACCTTTTGTTTCTGGTTCAGCGGGCGTCGCAGCTTCGTCACGCATTCCGGGAGCATAATACTTCGCAATGGCCTGGTTCACTGCACGAGGAACGGCGAGCACCGCGCGCATCGGATGTCCGCAGCGCATGCGGATTTCATCTTCCAGCGCCGGGCTGGGTTCATCAATGCATGCTACAAGCAAAAGCCCGCGGTCTTCAAACAAGGGCAAACAAGAATGCTTCTTCACGACTCGACGCGGGATCATGTCCAGCACATGATCTTCCGGTAGCATGTCTTCCAGATCAACGAACGGCAATCGCAGTTCGACCGCCAGCGCGCGGGTCGCTTCGATAGGTTCGACGAGTTTCATCTGTACCACGGCATCGCGATGATTCAGTCCTCTGGCTTCGGCAAAGTGTTCTATTTCCGAGACCTGCGATCGCTTGACGAGACTTTTTGACACCAGATATTCAAGAACAGTCTTTGGTTCTTCGTCTGCCGTCGCTGATGGCGCACGGCCGAGACCTAGATCGTATTCATGTTTTCCGTCGGGGTCTGTCAGGCACAACATGGCCTTCGCCATTTCGTTCAGCAGTTCCTGCGATTGAATCAGATATTGCCCCGAAGAATACTTGCGCACGTGAGCGTTAAGTTTGCGATAATTCGCGCGGATTTTCTCCATGTCGTCTTCAAACTGCACCAACCGCAGCAAAGTGTAGTGATCTGGTGGACGAACCCCAGCCGGAATGCCCAACCACTCTTTATAGACGTCGATTTCAGACACGCAACCACTCCCGATCTTTCATGTACCAATAGTCTCAGCGGTGTGCGGTATAGCACGTCAAACATTGACCGACAAGCGTTCCCACTGAAGTCAAAACGGGAATTGTCCGTCGAGATCCGATTCGGCAAGATCAACCAAAAACGCTGACAGACGTTCGACCATGATCTCCATCAGGCGTTTACCTTTTTCAGGGGTCGCTGAGTGAGGATTTCCGGCTCCCGTGTTAGTCGTCAGCAGGTGCCACGGCCGCGTAATCGACACCCAGCCGTGATTGACGCCGTCAAACCGCGTTAATGCGGTTTCGCCATTGTCAGCCATCAGCGAACCGTCTGCGTTCTTATTGACCAGGTGCCCAAAGAACGCCAATGCCAGCGATGTTTCGACTTCGCCCGCGTGATCGTCGAGTTCCTTGAAGATCGATTTCTTGACATCAGCCGTCAGTCCACGAAACCAGTCGCACAGGAAGAGTTGAACGTCGGTCGTGCCGTGCAGTTCACGCAGTAAGGGCTTGAATTCGTTACCGCCATGACTGTTCAGGATCAGCAGCTTATGAATTCCGTGGCCCTCGAGCGATTCCACCAGATCCTGAATCACCATTCCCAATGTCGAAGGATTCAGATTCATCGACAGCCGAAACTCAGACTGATTTGTTTCCGTCCCGTAAGGAATGGTTGGCAGCAGCACAACTTTGGCTCCCTTGTGCCAAGCCGCCTCGCAGATACGCGAGCCAATTGCTTCTGCTTCGAACGTATCTGTGCCATACGGCAGATGCAGATTATGTGGTTCCGTCGCTCCCATCGGCAACACGGCAACTTCATATTCGCAGTCTCTCACATGAGCAAAATTCGTTTCCGCCAATATCCAGGGGCGCATCATAAATTTTCCTTGTTTCAGCAAGTCCGTTAGGGGCTGTATTCGAAATCGAAGCACAACGATCTTCAACCGCATTGTGCGAGAAGTGTAAGAAAGATGCCGTTCTGAAGCCATTGAGTCAACGTGCGGTTGGGGACAGGTTGAACAGTGTTTTTTCGCTGTGATCTGCGACATACCTTCCTAGGTTTGCTTACCGTTTCCAGTTTGTACAATGCGTGGTCTGCGTGAATCACTGTATTTAGAGTCCGTTAATTGACTGATCAAACAATAAACAGCTATGAATTCCATTCCTCCAGATCTTCGCAAGCAACTTGATGATGCGTCGCAAGTTCACATTTTAAAATTCTGGGATGTAATCTCAGACGCCGAAAGACAATCTCTGCTCCATCAGATCTCCAATACTGACCTGCGAATACTGAAGGCGATCTGGCAGTCTTCTATGAGCGATCATTCGCCGCTGGATGCTACGACTCGTATTGAATCTGCACAGAAGCCTGCCAGAGTCATTCA
>JAYVNW010000673.1:0-6681 GCA_043758225.1 Candidatus Kuenenia sp.
GCGCTGCCGAAATGCTCCAGCAAAGCGGACTGCAGTTTCGGACCAATTCCTGCCGCCAGTGACAACGCAACCAGTGCCACCAGTTCGTCAGAAACCCCGGGAGTTGGCGACGGGTTGGAAATCATAAGATGACTCAACAGGCAGGAATGAAATGTGACCCTCTAATCGGCGTTCAAACGACTCTGCCATCCTGGATCAGACAGACCAGTTTCGGAACATGAATCTTCGTCAGTCGAACGTCGTGCCAGGTTTCAGCGGTGGATTGGAAAACAGCCACCGTCGATGTTGGAACGGCGATCGCCTTGTCAGCCCAGCGACAGATCAGACCCGCGATACCAGGATTGTGACCGACGATCAACACTGTTGATTCGTCGTCAAACGTTCGTTCACAAACTGCGGCTTCAAATGCCTTGGCGGGTGCCAAATACAATTCTTCCATATCCAAACGAGCAACATCGAGCTGCATTTCTTCCGCAATAATGTCCGTGGTTTGCAGGGTTCTCACTGCCGACGACGAGATGATGCGGTTGATTTGGAAACCTCGCTCCTTGATTGCGGCAGCTGTCTCTCGAGCCATCCGGATTCCATCGGTAGTGAGGCAACGGTCGAAGTCCGACTCGCCTGGTACTTCGTCGGCAGCTTTCGCATGTCGCATCAGGAGGATTGTCTTAATGATTCTACTCCCACTCAATCGTTGCCGGTGGCTTGGAACTCACGTCGTAAACCACGCGATTGATGCCTCGAACAGAATTGATAATTCGCGTAGAGATCTTTGCCAGAATGTCGTACGGAAATTGATACCAATCCGCTGTCATGAAGTCTTCAGACTGGATCGCTCGAATTGCCGCGACGTTTTCGTAAGTGCGATCATCGCCCATCACACCTACAGATTGCACGGGCAGCAGGACAACAAATGCTTGCTGGATGTCGCGATAGATTCCAGCGATGTGCAGTTCTTCTATCAGTATAGCATCAGCTTCCCGAATAATGCTCAGGCGTTCTTCGGTCACTTCACCCAGGCAACGCACAGCCAGGCCCGGACCGGGAAACGGATGTCGCCAGACCATGACATCCGGCAAGCCAAGTTCCAGCCCCATGCGGCGAACTTCGTCTTTGAACAAGTCTCGCAGCGGCTCGATCAGCTCAAATCCCAACTCCGCCGGAAGGCCGCCGACGTTGTGATGTGACTTAATTGTCGCCGCCGGGCCGTCTGGATTTGCGCCGGATTCGATGACATCCGGATATAAAGTTCCCTGAGCCAGATACTTTGCATTTGGAATCGATTTGGCTTCATCGCGAAACACGTCAATAAAAACTTTGCCAATGATCTTGCGCTTCTTCTGAGGATCTGTGACGCCCGCAAGTTCGCCGAGAAAACGTTCACGGGCATCGACGACATGCAAGTCTGCCTTGAAATGTTTTGAGAACTGTTCCTCAACCTGCTGCCGCTCGCCTTTGCGCAACATCCCATTGTCAACAAAGATACACGACAACTGATCACCGATGGCTGATGAAATCAATGCGGCGACGACGGACGAATCGACGCCGCCGGACAATCCGCAGATTACTTGATCGGTCCCTACGATTTTGCGAATTCGTTCCTTCTGCTGTTCGATGAGCGAACTAATCCGCCACGTGCCTTTGCAACCACAGATCTTCAGAACAAAATTTGCCAGCAAATGCCCGCCGAACTGTGTGTGAGTAACTTCAGGATGAAACTGCAGTCCATAAATCACGCGAGACTTATGTCGCACTGCAGCGTTGGGGCATGTTGATGTCGAAGCGATCGTTTCAAAATCACTCGCCAGCGTTTCAACCTGATCCCCGTGACTCATCCACGCATTGAACGTTTCGGGTATACTGTCAAACAGTGGATTCTTGCCCGACTGAGTACAAGGCGCACGGCCAAATTCGCGAGCGTGTGCCGGCAGGATTTTTCCGCCCAGCGTATGAGACGTGATCTGCATGCCGTAGCAAATGCCCAGAATCGGCACGTTCAGATCATAGATCGCAGGATCAATCGTCGGCGAGCCTGGACCGTAGACGCTGGCAGGGCCGCCGGACAGGATGATGCCTTTGGGGTTCAATTCTTTAATTCTGTCCGCGACCAGATCATGGCGCACGACCTGGCAAAAAACGTTTTGTTCCCGCACGCGGCGAGCGATCAGCTGCGCAGTTTGCGAGCCAAAGTCCATCACGAGGACCAGCTCTTTTTGAGCCGCTGTGGCGATGCTTGAAATTACTTCGTGAGCAGCGGGGGCAGACCTCGCGGTACCAGAACCAGCCATGTGGAATCGTCAGTCTCAATTAGAGAAGTGAGATTGGAAAAATGTGACAGCTTAGCAGGCCGGTTCGGGTGTTCAATGCGAAGCGCGTCGGGTGGCACAAATCCTCGAATCTTTGATGAACAAATTCTCATTTTTCGCGGATTCGTGCTGCTCAGACCTGAGACAGCGGTACGGGCGGCTCGCGTTCGTGGATGTTTCCCATGCCCAAAAAACCAGCTTCCATTCCTGTCAAAATCGCCGTAGAGTAGTCGTTTCGTAACGACTTTGAGAACAAACTTCGCCAGAGCACGAAATCGGGATTTACCAAAATGCCAATGCATGACTGGTCACAAGTCAGTTCGGGGATTTACCACAATTTCCACCTTCTCTGGATAGCGATGATCACGAATCGGCTGAACGCAGGGCTGTTGCCCCGCGGGATGGTGGCCATGGCCGAACAGATCATCGGTGGCCCTGAACCAGATGTTGTCACACTTCAGCAGAACGATGTCGAGTTCTCACCGTCTGGTGGAGGAGCGGCGACGATGACCGAGGCGCCGCCAAAACCGAAAACTACATTTGTCGTGCCCGTGGAAATCGAACGCTATGCAGCAAAGGCGAACCGAGTTGTGATTCGGCATTCCCTTGGAAAAGTGGTCGCTGTCATCGAACTGGCATCACCCGGAAACAAAGATAGTCGCCACGCACTTCGTTCATTCGTTGAAAAAACAGTGGACTTGCTTTACGACAACGTCAACCTGTTGATCATCGATCCGTTTCCTCCGGGGCCGCGCGATCCGCAAGGCATTCACAAGGCCATTTGGGACGAAATCACGGACGAACCGTTTGCATTGCCGGCCGATCGAAATCTAACACTTGCGGCGTATCAAGCTTCACCGATCAAAACGGCTTATGTGGAACCCTATGCTGTGGGAGCCATGATTCCCGATATGCCACTCTTCTTAAAAAACGACTTCTACATCAATGTACCCCTTGAGACAACGTACATGGACACGTGGAACGTCTTGCCACAATCTCTTCGTGATCTGGTACGCTAAGGCAGAAATTCGCTCCCAAATGTTCGAACGGAATTTACCATGAGCTCGAACAATGCCGGAACGGGCTGGAGAGTTTCTCCTGCAGACGTCGAGCGAATTATTCCGTTCGAACTGCTGTTGGATCACATCGCCGCCGAACGCAGTGCTGACTGGATCGCCACTCGCCGATACCTGCATACGCATCCCGAACCCAGCGGCGACGAAATCAAAACGACGCGATTTATCGCTGACCGACTTTCGTCGATGGGAATCGCCCCGAACATCCCTGAACGCGGCGTTGGCATCGTTGCTGACCTGAAGATCGGATCGCCGGCTTCAGACGCACCGATCGTGGCTATCCGCGCCGATATCGACGCGCTGCGAATGCAGGATCGCAAGTCAAAAGAATATGCATCCGGCTGTCCCGGAGTTGCGCATGCCTGTGGTCATGACGCGCATACGACCGTTGTTCTGGCGACGGCGGAATTGATGACCACGCTGGCGAATCGTCTGCCGGAATCTGAAGTACCGTCCGCGCACGTGCGTTTTATCTTTCAGGCCGCTGAAGAGACCGCTCAAGGAGCACACTGGATGGTCGAAGACGGCGCTCTTAAAGGCGTGACGTCCATTCTGGGACTGCATGTTGATCCGACAATTCCAGCAGGCAAAGTTGGCATTCGTTATGGAGTCCTCACGGCTCAGGTGGATGAAGTGCTGATCGAAGTTCACGGAAAAGGAGGCCATGCCGCGCGACCTCAGCATACGAGCGATCCAATCGGCACCGCCGCGATGCTTGTATCCGCGCTGTATCAGGCGTTGCCACGAAAAGCAGATTCATTAATCCCAACGGTCTTTTCTGTGGGTTCGATTCACGGCGGAACGGCGTCCAATGTGATTCCTGACCTCGTTGAGATTTCAGGCACGCTGAGATCTACAGATCGAAGAACTCGCGACAATGTGCTGGGTAGTATCCGCCAGATCTGTGCGGGAATCGCAGTGGCAACAGGGAATACGATCGACGTGGCGTATCGCAGTCCGTTGGGTTCTGTCATCAACGACGTCACAATCATGTCAGCCATTGAAGCGGCTGCAATTCAGGTACTAGGCGGCCAGAATATTGTCGTCATTGATCGCCCCAGCATGGGCGGTGAAGACTTTGCGGTCTACATCGATCATGTCCGTGGAGCGCAGTTTCGGCTCGGTTGTGCCGGCCCGGAAGGCGAATGGCCGTTGCTGCACTCACCGATATTTGATGTTGATGAGTCTGCCATTTCACTGGGTGCAAGAATGCTGGCACGTTCGGCTCTGCTTTTGGCGATGATTGGTCCTGAGACGCGAATCGCTGCTGAACAATCGACCAGCGATGAACAAACGACCGGAGCCGAACGATCAGCTGATGCGGAGAGATCGTAATGTCCATCATGCGATTCACTCCCAACACCAGCCCCACGATCGGCGTTGAAATTGAACTTCAACTGATCGATGCCAAAGAACTCGCCCTGACAAGTGCCATCGATCAGATTCTGACCTCACTACCAGAGGACATGCGTGATTCCGTGAAACCGGAACTCATGCAGTGTTACATCGAAATCAACACCCGCATCTGCCGCAACGTGCGCGAAGTGGGCGAAGACCTGCGAGATAAGTTGACTCGCCTGGAATCCATCATTCATCCGATGGGTGTGCGATTGTTGTGGTCCGGAACGCATCCGTTTTCGTCATGGCGTCATCAAAAAATCACGAATCACGAACGTTACGCTCGATTAGTGACGCTGATGGAAGATGTTGTCCGGCAGCTGGTGACGTTTGGCCTGCATGTTCATATCGGTGTCGATTCTGGTGATAAAGCTGTCATGGTTTGCGACCGCATGTTGCATCACCTTCCGTTGTTGCTGGCGCTCTCTGCAAACTCACCATTCTGGGAAGGTCGCAACACCGGCCTGCATTCCAACCGATCCAAGATTATGGAAGGTTTGCCCACGGCCGGACTGCCGTATCAGATGCGAAACTGGAGCGAATACGTCTGGCTTGTGAAACATCTGCGGGAAACGGGTTTCATCAATTCCATCCGTGAAATCTGGTGGGACATTCGTCCCCATCATCACTTTGGAACCGTGGAACTGCGTGTCTGCGATGTACCACCATGTCTTGATCACGTGCTCGCAATCACAGCGATGGTGCAGTGCCTTGTGCATACGATTTCGAATGAGATCGATGAAGGTACGTTTCTGTCGGAATACCATCCAATGATGGTCGAACAGAACAAATGGCGTGCAACACGCTACGGCGCCGACGCCTCCCTCGTCAGTTCCACGACGTTTCAGCAGCGTTCTGTACCGGAACTAGTCCAGGAAATGATTGAACGCTTAACCCCAACGGCGGTCGAATTGAATTGTCTCCCGGAACTGCAATCCGTGCTGCGATTACCAGCCACAAGCGGCGCTCGACACCAGGTTGAGATCTACGAAGCGACTGGCAGTCGCAGAAAAGTCGTCGAGAAACTACTGGAACGCCCAGCGTTTTAGGCAAGCGGCAGAAAATATTCTTACTGTGACTGGGGCTCGAGCTGCAGTCCTGAGTTTGCTGACGTGCCCACTTGCGGTGAAATCCGCAGTCACTTCAGGTCCATGCCCCCTTGTCGCTCGGCTTGGCAACACTCACGACACAAAAAACTGAGGTGCCTTTTGAAAGGCACCTCAGTTGCGTTCGAAGACCGATGGTCGCATGTGGCGACCACTCGCTTATCTAGTTCAGAATCTTTGCAGTGTCTTCGACAACCTTTGCAATCGCTTCATCTGACAGATCACCGGCAGCGTATGCGTGGTTCACTTTAACGTTTGAATCAACCCACATCATCACAGTGACGTTGGCTTTTTCGTCGATCTTGTATGACTTTGGTCCGACAGCGTTGTCGAACACGGTCAATGGCGTGTGAGCAATCTTCTGCTCGTCAGCAGTCTTCTTCAGAACAGATTCCTGCGCGTCTGGATCGTCAGACAACACAGTCACAAAGGCTGCCATTTTCTTTTCTTCCTGCTTACCAACAATCTCGTCAATCTGCTTGACGAGTTTCGCAGTATTTTTGTCCATCTTGCGGACAAAAATGCTGACAACCGGACGTGAACCGTACTGGCAACGATAGCACAGCTTTGTGCCAGCAACCGGGCCAGTCACGTCAGTGACGTTGAACGGTGGTGGGCTGTCGTCAACCTGCAAACCTGATTTAAGATCTGCAGCAGTTGAGAACTGACAAGCAGAAGCCAAAAGTCCCATGACACACAATGCAACAAACTTCTTCATACTACTGAACTCCCTTGTTTTGAGTCACTCTTGTTTTGAGTCACTTGACACTGAAATATCCCCTACAAACATGGGGA
>JAYVNW010000674.1:0-1746 GCA_043758225.1 Candidatus Kuenenia sp.
AATCGCAACGGGAGCGGATCGCAACTCCACAGCGCCATCTTCGATCGTGATTCGAAACGGAAACCGTGGACCGTTGTTCTCATCCGAACTTCCGAATAATTCCGTCACCGTGCGGTCAAGATTTGTGCCCTTTTCGTCTGCAATCAAAATCAAACGCGGCGACTTCACGACAATGCCTGTCCCGCGGCCGGCATTGAGCGCAATTCGCCAGAGCGGTTCGATTGTCGTAATACGTTCCACTTCACAGAGCATCGGCGCGGTAGAGTTTGCCGCGCCGAGTTCCAAGGGTTGACTCAGATCCCGAACCTTAAGACTGGTAATCTCCACTGGTACCCACCAGTGCATTTTGATGCCGCTGAAGGAGACGGCGTCGCCCAGCCTGGGATTCACCTTCCTTATCAAAGCTGGCAGCGAACCAGACAATGACAAAACGCTGGGAGCGGCAACAACGGCGGTTGTCAGAAGCAGACTCAACTTTAGAAACCAGTGAGACTTCCTTGCCGACTTTGTGCTTTTTGAAGACCGTTGAGTCTTTTTTGCGCCGGCCGTCTCTTCCGACTCCGCGTTTTCAATGGCAACTTTGACCATGGTAAGCCTCAATGCGTCTGGTTCCAATTCGGATGGCACTCCTTCGCGATCCATCGACAGTTATCGACTTGCCCATTGCGTCACGTCAAGTTCAACCGGCAAGGTCAACCAGTCCCCCGTGTTTGCCTGAAATCTGTCAATTTGCAAAGTTCGCGGTGAGTTTTCTGGTTGGCGAAGCAGTACGCATCGTGCGGTGCGGCGAGTTGCGATTGACTGCGGATTCTGAGCCGAATGCGCTAGCATCGGGCCGTCCGTTGGAAAAGCATTGCATACTTCAAGCCCGCAGCTAGCGCTGTCGGCTCACAAATACGAAAGCAGGAATTCGCATTTCGGCCCGCGTCAAACGCTATTTTTCAGGGAAGGATTAGAATTCACCTCGCGGTACCTCGATTGTCCCAACTAGTGAATTGCGGGTGTGACTGCATGTCACAGCGACTGGTTTGCGTCTTCCGAAAGCGTGGAAAATGCATCAAACATAAGCCTGCAACGTTGTGCCACGCACGCCTTTGCGCGATCCGTTTTCGGGGCTTCCAGCAACAGCAACAGCTTGACCGCAAGCCGTTTGCGGTTAGAATTGCGCGACGCCGGACGAGGAGTTCAGGAAGCAGACTTCGGGCGTCTCAAGTTGTATCCGCACCAGTTGAGCAATGACGCTCCTGCTGATATCTATTATGCCTGTTGGCAACACTGATCAATCCACCGCCGTTTTGGCTGCGCGAATGATTGGTATCGCCTACAGGAGTCATCGAGTCGAAGTCCGAAGGTTTGACGGATCACTCAATCGGAGTCCAAAGTGTCACAGGCTGTTGGTGAAGATTTCAAGGAACTTGTTCGGTCCAGCACAAACATTGTGGATCTGGTGTCTGAAGTTGTTGCATTGAAACCATTGCACGGTGGTCGTGACTTTGTAGGGCTGTGTCCATTTCACGACGACAAGAATCCTTCGTTTCATGTTTATCCTGATCGACAATCCTATCGATGTTGGGTGTGTGATCAGGGGGGAGACTGTTTTCGCTGGGTAATGGAAATTGAACGAGTGCCGTTTCCTGAGGCGATAGAATCGCTGGCACGGCGAGCTCGATTGGAGATGCCAAAGAAGTCCCGCACAGACGGGACACAAGAAAATACAAGTCGCAAGACAGATTCTTTAGTTGTGGT
>JAYVNW010000675.1:0-2958 GCA_043758225.1 Candidatus Kuenenia sp.
GTGACGACGCATTGTCGTTCGCCCGTGTTTCCGTTTGCCAGTCGCTCGCCTTCACGGGTCATGCCGATTTCATATTGCCGACGGAATGCTGCTTCCGGATTTGGACTCTCCTCGAACAACATCGTCATGCGGATTTCATTGATTGTTCGAATCGTAATTCGGTGACGTGGCTTGTTGGGCACTGCGATGTTTTCGAAGACCCAGTGATCCTGCGGCGTGTTTGACTGTTGGCTGGCGGATTCTGATGAAGTAAGGTTAGCCGGTTCCGTCATTTCTAACGCGATCGTCGGTTGATCCTGTTGATGAAACTCAATGATTGGCCGAGAAGATTCGGATGAGATGGCGAAGAAGAATTGGGTGGACTTTTTGCCTGGCTCCAAGTTCAAAAGCAGGCAAGGAATCTTGTCCTCAAAGTGCCACGCTGCGTGAGCTTTTTCTGACCATGCACCAACATTTGAGCCTCGCCTCGGCTGGGCCACGCCTTTCCAGTCGCCAACGAGAAAAGACAGTGGCGTGAGCCCGGCAACAGTTTTTTCGCGGTTCGAGTCCGCCCTGGATTGAATCACGGAAGGTGCATTCGCGGCTTCGGAATTACTCTCTTCGACGGTCCAGCCTGCCGCGATGGCGATTATTGATGCCATCAGAATTGCGATGGTGAGGGTTCTCATAGCTCAACCTGCCTTGCTTTATTTTCACAGACAATAGCCTGCTGTGCTCCTGACGGATCGGGCATGACATCGAACGAATGCTGCTTAAGCCAAACGAATGAGGTAAGTAAGCATACTCGGTGGACATCGTTGCGTCGATCGGCCATGCGCATCGCGTTATTCGATCAGCAGGAATTGCCGATATGGAGTCAAAGACGCAATCGGAGAGATTTCTCCGCAGGATCCCGAGAGCGGTACGCACAAACGGACAAATCGGTATGTGTGGCATAACTCTCGACTAAGCGCGACAACGCACGATCGATACGTCAGAAAGAGCAGCGATCGAAAGTATGGTCTTCCGATGATGAGATTTGGGAGTCCACAAAGATTGGTTGCGGACGGATTCAAGGAAGAAGCGTCGGGATAGATGTTGCGTACTTTGTTGCGTCAAGTTGATCGCCAGCACAGAACCAGACTCCTAACCGGACGAACCAAGTTGGTGGATACCATGGAGGGTACTATGCGACCAGCACACCAAGTGTGCTCGGAATCGTTACGAAAACTTCTTGCTCCGGCTGTCGTTTGTCTGACAGTTTTCAGCCTGAGCGGTTGCGTTTCTGTCTCGACATCCAGCCCGGTCTCTCACAGTTCTGGATCGTACGGTCAAACCTGCGGGGCAGGGGCGTGTGGTTTCGAAGGACAGAACGATGTGCCTCGCGAACTGCGGAAAGTGTCGTTGCCGGAATACGTGATTGAACCTCCGGATGTGCTGTTGATTCAGACCGTGAACAACATTCGGCCAGCGATCGCGCCTGTCGAGGTGGGTGAAGCGTTGTTGGTTCAGGTGAATCGCACCATCCCGCTGAGTCAGACAGAAGAATCTGTGTCGGCGCAGTTCAAAACGATCAACGGCATGTACACGATCGGTTCGGACGGCTATCTGAACCTGGGGCCCGAGTACGGCAAGGTTCTTGTCGCCGACCAGCCGCTGGAAGTGATTCAGCAGCGAGTGGATTCACATCTTCGACAGGTACTGACGAATCCTCAGGTTCTGGTCACGCTGCCAGCACCTCAAAGCAAACAGTTCGTTGCAGGGCCGCATCTGGTGCGACCAGATGGGACTGTCGGCCTTGGTGTTTACGGCAATGTGTATGTGACTGGACTGACGCTTCAACAGGCACGAACGCAAATTGAACAGCATTTGAGCCAATATATTAATCGACCGGAAGTTTCTGTTGACGTGCTGGCATACAACAGCAAAGTCTATTACGTGATCACTGACGGTGGCGGTGCAGGGGAACAGGTTTATCGCATTCCGTCAACTGGAAACGAAACTGTTCTGGATGCGATCGCAGGTATCAATGGATTGCCGACAGTGGCATCGAAGGGTTCTATCTGGATCGCTCGACCATCACCGACACAGTGCAATCCAGATCAGGTGCTTACTGTTGACTGGAACGCAATTGCACAGGGCGCTCAGACGGGAACAAATTACCAGGTGCTCCCTGGTGACCGAATTTATGTAAGAGCATCTCCATTCGTTACCTTTGATACAAAACTCGGCCGGTTTACGGCTCCGATTGAACGAATCTTTGGCTTCACAATCCTCGGAAACGGTACAGCGCGATCGATCCAGGGCAAGTCGGCACAGAGCTTCTAGTGCTCTGTCAACAATAAAACGAGGAGTGGTGCCTCTGCAGTAAAAGGGGTCAGAGTAAAAGGGGTCAGGAACCATATAGTGCGGAGCACCCTTCGGGCCATTTGGCTATTGGTTCCTGACCCCTTTTCTGAGCCTTGACAGAGCACAAGTTGATTGACGACCAACGAACTGACGAAGTATGTTTGGGTGAGTAGTGGAGTTTCTGGCACTCTGACTTGAACACACTTGTCTCTGACAGGACGACTGAAATGACCATATCAACATCAACCCGGTTTCGACTTTCCATCCTGATCATCTCGATTCTGGGTTGGTCGTCCACTGCAATCGCACAATTTGGCGGCAGTCAGCCTGGAGGTTCGCCAACGTATAGTCCATACCTCAATTTGCTCAGAGGTGGCAATAGCGGCGTGGGGCAGAACTACTTTGGACTTGTGCAACCTCAACAGCAATTTGCACAACAGAATCAGGCGCTGGGACAAGGCCTTCAGACCCTGCAGATGCAGGGAATGCAGGGAATGCAGGGCGGGAATCAGCCGTTTCAAGGCGGCTACGGGTATTCGCAACTGGGAGCGACTGGTCATCCTGTGATCTTCAATTCGTTTGGGACGAGTCGGTTTTCCGGCGGCTACACGGGCTTTGGTGGGGGACAAC
>JAYVNW010000676.1:0-2585 GCA_043758225.1 Candidatus Kuenenia sp.
TGAGACTTGGGAACGCATGCGACGACAACACATCCCAACAACAGTGCCAAACCGGCAGTGATCAGGGTTTGGCGAGCTGCCATTCGCAACCCGGCCCGAGCCATCAGCATCGGAGCGACCGTAACGGCGATCAGCATCATGAGCTGCATCTTGCGGCGTCCTGCCAGCAGGCAGACAGCACAGGCCACAGTGCCAATCAGAATCTGAGTCCATCGTTGTGAAAGCCGTTTTGTGGCGACCATCAGACATCCTGCCAGCAGCAGCATGGCAGAAAACCAACCGGCGTTTTCGGGAGAGCGGAAGAACCCACACAGCATCCGAAAGCGGTCAGCATCAACAGTTCGATACCACGGTCGATACGGCGGCATCGGACCCAGCCATGCCATGGAATGATCGTCAGGAGCCAGCAACTCCATGAATGAGCCCAAACAAAAGACAAATAAACCTATGGTGGCAGACGTGAAGACCATTTTTTGATCAACACTTGTAAGTCTCGTAAGAAAGACTTTGCCCCAAACAAAACCCAGCAGAGCAACGACAGGGCCCACCCATCCCAACAGCAAGATCATGAGCGTCGCGGTTGTCAGGCCAGACTTAAGGCGCACTACACTGGCGATCAACAATACGCAGCCGGCCATCCACAGCAAAGGTGATTTCAACCAGCTGCCTGTCGAACGGCCCTTCGAAAATTGGAGCCTGAGGGTTGCCTGCAAAGACAAGTCGAGTCCCTGTAGACGGATCAGAAACAAGCCGCCGACTGCAGGGACCAGGAACGACACCAACAGCCAGACAGGCTGCCCCGGAATACTTTTTCTCAGCAGATCCTGAAACAAACCGGTGACGAAAATGGTCAGCAGCAGCGCAGCCGCTCTGGCTGATAAGCGTTCTGTGGCGATCGTCATCATGCAGACAAGTCCTTGTCACGAAGTTCACCAATCCCTGGGTTTCTGTGTTTTGTTCTCAAGACGACAACTCAAGCCAGATGAATCTATAATTCCGTGTGGCCTGGTGTTGCAGGAAAACGACCGATGTTGATTGTGCGAAATGCTTGAAGCAGCTGGTCCGCTGTGGCCCGAGCACTGTAGTGTTCGACCACTCGAGTCGCTGCGGATATTTTCAACTTGCTGAGTGATTCAGGATTTGACATTGCTTGAATGCAGGCGGCCAGCGCTTCAATGTCACCGCATGGGAAAATCGAACCCGTTTCTCCAGCACGGATCAGGTCTGCACCACAGCCAACTTTGTCGGAAACGACTGCGGGCAATCCACACGCCATCGCTTCGTTCACGACAAGCCCCCAGGTTTCTTCATCGGACGCCAAAACAAAAAGATCTGCTGCAGAGAGTGCTGCAGGAATCGCTCGTTGATTTGTAAATCCAAACCAAGTCACTCGGCCAGGCAGCAGCTCGCCAGCTATCGCCTTGAGCGGTTCGGCTAATTCGCCATCACCCAGAACCCAAAGAGTTACGTTCGATTGGCACCGAGCAACAGCCCTGACAATATCAGCGACACGCTTTCGAGCAATCAGCTTTGCGACAGTGACGACCACAATCTGGTCCGGAGTGATGTCGCGAGCTTCGCGGAATTGGCGACGCTCATCGGCGTTCAGGCAACCTCGCTGAAAGAAGTCCGTGTCCACGGAATAGTTTACTGGAAGAAGACGATCTTCGGCGACACCCATCGATCGAAGAAACTGTCGGTTCTTATCGCCAACATACAGGCATGCCGTGGCCCTGCGTAAGAACGGACCATGCAAAAGGAACCGTCGGAGCCAGCGAAAGGAGTATTTTGGAGCGTCAAGCAGTGTCGATTCGCCGCGGATCACATAGGGGATGCCCATTTCCTGTGCGGCTCTGGCGGCTTGCTTCTGAAATCGATACCCCCAGCCGTGGATCCAGACACAATCAAACTGGCCCTGCTTGAGAACAGGGAGAATGTCAGGGCAGTCAAAGCTGGCTGAGTTCCCGCCAGGCTGGCCATTTCCAAGGTTCCGCAGAAACTGAAAGCGATATCCTTCCAGGAGTGGAGTGTCAAATTGCACGACGGATTGCAGCCCGGGATCGAACGATGGCTTGGTGCCAAAGTCCGAACCAAACAGGACTGTCAGTTCGATCTCCGGAGACTCAGTCAGAAGCCGATAAAGTGGTGCAAAGTACTGAATCGGATGAGTGACGATATGAGCGATGCGGGGCATGAAGAAAGTTGGCAGTTGGCAGTGGACAGTTGGCAGTGGACAGTTGGCAGTGGGCAGTGGACAGTGGACAGTGGACAGTTGGCAGTTAAGATCGGAGTGAGGTGATCAGTCCCTGAATCATTGCGGCAATTTGTTTGGTTTCCTGGCACCAGTGATCGCAAACAGCCGGGGCAACGAAGTCCACTTTTGATCCGACGATTGTTTGAGTTCTCACTTCTCCACACGAGCCCCTGGCATAGTCGAGGAATTTACATTTGTCAGCGACGGTCGAACGTTCCATTCCTTCAGCAATATTGGAAGGGATCGAGAGTCCTGCACGAGTGATCTGATCACGAAAGCCAAAGTCATTCAAGGACTTCGTTTCACGGTAAATCGAAGCACTTAATTCCAC
>JAYVNW010000677.1:0-2762 GCA_043758225.1 Candidatus Kuenenia sp.
GTATCACGTTCCCATGGCATGGCGCAGGAGCCAAAGCTGGAATTCAACAAAGGCGACCACATCGCCATCATCGGCAATTCGCTGGCTGATCGATTGCAACACTTTGGACATCTGGAAGCGACGTTGCACTATCGCTTTCCGGAGCACAATCTCGTCGTGCGAGACCTGGGTTTCAGTGGCGACACGCTGACGGAACGGCCTCGGTCGGAAAACTTCGGATCGCCCGATCAGTGGCTGACGAAAGTCGAAGCGGACGTCATCTTTGCTTTTTTTGGTTACAACGAGTCGTATGGTGGTGAAGCTGGCTTGCCGCAGTTTCGGAAAGATCTTGAAGCGTTCATCGATCACACGCTTGGACAGAAGTACAACGGCGAGTCGGCTCCGAAGCTGGTACTGTGTTCACCGATTGCGTTTGAAGACCTGAAGTGGCCGCATTTGCCGGACGGGAAGGAGCCGAATGAGAGGTTGGAACTCTACACAGCGGAAATGGCAAAGGTTGCCGCCGAGAAGGTCGTGCCGTTCGTCGATCTCTTCCATCATTCCAGAGAAGCCATGAAGATGGTGACCTTTGATGCAAGCCCTCTAAGAAATCTGGAGGGGCAGGAGCCAGACCGATTCGGAGTTGAGTATCCCGAGGTTTGGAAAGATGGCACCCTCGCGCTCTTCCCGCTCACGATCAACGGAGTGCATGTTTCCGAATTTGGCAGCATGATGGTTGCGATTTCGCTTGATGGCCAGTTGTTCGACCCCAACGCTCCACAGCCGGAACAACTTCGATTGGATGCAATCCGCAAAGCCGTTCTCGCCAAGAACCATATCTGGCACAACGTCTATCGCGCAACCGACGGCTACAGCGTCTTCGGAGGTCGATCTGGTTTGCAGTTCGTTGCTGGCCAAACCAATTTCGACGTCATGCAGAGGGAACTTGAAATCCTGACCGTGATGACGGCAAACAAAGACTCCGAAATCCGGGACGCTGCCAATCGTCGCAAAGTGGATCGCGACGATATTCCGTTGCCAAAGCCCCTCGAAGTCAAAACCAACAAACCAGGTGAACTGGAAGGTGGGCGCCACAAGTTCCTGGCGGCCGCAGAAGCCATCGAGAAAATGACGGTGCATTCTGGCATGAAGGTCAACGTCTTCGCGTCGGAAGAAATGTTCTCGGATCTCGTCAACCCTGTGCAGAGCGCGGTTGATACTGATGGTCGGCTGTGGGTTGCCGCGTGGCCGACGTATCCGCACTGGAATCCGCTCGAAGCGATGAACGACAAGCTGCTGATCTTTCCCGATGAAGATCATGACGGCGTGGCTGATCAATGCATCACGTTCGCCGACGGGCTGCACAATCCGACCGGCTTTGAGTTCTGGAATGGTGGCGTGCTGGTCGCGATGGCTCCGGATATCTTCTTTCTCAAGGACACCGACGGCGACGATCGAGCCGACGTGAAAGAACGCATCTTCCACGGTTTGGATTCGGCGGATACTCACCACACTGCCAACGGCTTCGTAATGAGTCCAGGCGGGAAGTTCTACTTTTCTCGTGGCATTTTCCACGCGGAGAATTTTGAAACTCCATGGGGACCAACCAAGCGATTTGGCACCGGCGGAACCGGAGTCTACGAATGGGATCCGGTCACGTTTGATATCAACTTTCATTTTCCGATTGGCCCGAATCCTCACGGCGATGTGTTCGACCAGTGGGGCAATCAGTTCGCGACGGACGGCACGGGCGGCACTGGCAACTACATCGGTATGCCGGGTCATGGAGCTCCGACGCAGCTTTATGAAAAGCGAGTTCGCCCGGTGCCGGCCATTCAGATTCTGGATAGCCAGCATTTCCCCGAAGAGAACCGAGGCAACCTCTTAATTGCGAACGTGATTGGTTTCCAGGGAGTGACTCAGTACAAGTTTGAGAAACGCGGTGCCGGCTTCTTCGCGAAGGAAGTTGAACCGATCCTGTATTCGTCCGACCAGAATTTCCGCCCAAGCGACATGGAGATCGGCGGCGACGGTGCCCTATATGTGCTCGACTGGCAAAACCCGATCATCGGCCACATGCAGCACAACCTGCGTGACCCAAGTCGCGACCATTTGCACGGCCGCATCTATCGAGTCACCGCCGCAGGCCGTGAGCCTCAGCCAGTGGTTAAGCTGGACAAGGCCAGCACCGCTGATGTTGTGGCAACGCTCGGCTCACCGACGCTCGCCGAACGCTATCGCGCGAGGCTGGAACTGACGGGCCGCAATCCGGATGAAGTCGTCGCCGCAGTGGATGAATGGGTGAAGCAGTTCGATGCGAAGAATCCGGAGCATGCGAGGAGTCTGGTGGAAGCGCTTTGGGTACACCAGCAGCTTCGACGACCGAATGAGGCGTTGCTGTCCGCTGTACTCGCGTCCCCTATTGCCGATGCCCGAGCTGCCGCCGTTCGATTCATTCGGGAGACATATCGGGAGCCAAATTTGCCACGGGACGATTCACGCAAGACAGCGTTAGCGTCGTTTGCGGAGAATTTAGGTCTCTCGATCGCTGAGGAACTCATGCTGCCGCTAGCCGCCGATTCGTCGTCACAAGTGCGTGCCGAAGTTATAGTTGCAGCGACACACACAAAAGGTGAACTCGCCGCCGAAATCATCTTTACCGCAATGCAAACCGAGCAGGACCCGCAGCTCAGCTACGTTATCAACGAAGCACGTGGCATCATCAATCTCGATGCGGCAATTCGCGACACTCTTGCTCGTGGCGAAAAGCTTTCCCGCAACGC
>JAYVNW010000678.1:0-2649 GCA_043758225.1 Candidatus Kuenenia sp.
TGTCAGAAAGCAAAGAAACGCCAGCGGTCATCCAGAATTACTGGCGACCAGTTGACGTTTCTTGAATTCCAGTCTCATGGGGCGACCTCGTCTTTGAGGCCGCCAAGGCTACTACCATGCGGACGAACCGCCAGATGACATTGAACCGTAAGCACCAGTTGATCCGTGTGAACCACGATGTGCGCGAGGTGCTCGCGGTGGACGAACTCGACCGCCAGAAGAACCACCGCTTGAAGCAGATGATTCGTATGACCCTGTCGATCGACCGGATGACATTGAGCCTGTCGAACCGTGCGATGCAGCTGCACGGCGTGCTCTGCGGGCACCATGTGAGCCGTGAGATCCAGTTGATGCTGAATCTCCGGACGACGCGTAAGATCCACCTGAGCTGGCATGTGAACCGTAAGATCCACCGAACAAGCCAGCTTCAGACAGGTTTCCGAGAGTCATCATTCCAACCAAAGCACCTAGACATGCGAAACGAGCAAACTTCATTGCAAACCTCCCAATTGTTTAATTTGTACCCCTAAACCCGCGCAGACAACGCAAGCACATAAGACAGGGCAGTGTGTAACGATAAGGGAGATTGTGACGGCTGTCAAATCAAGTGGTTGGGGTAATTTTGAGAGTTTTGTTTACAGGATTTTGCCTAAGTCGTACACAAATGGCAGGTGAATTCGTCTGTACACATAATTTGTGGTAGTCGAACTGTGAGAACAGCGATCATCCACGAAGGATCGGCTTCAATCGGCGGAGTTGTTTGCGGATGATGATAGGAATTCGCTCCAGAACTGGCGACGGTCCAAAAACGTCGGCAAAGCGAGTCACGACGTCCGGTATTGTCTGCTGAAGCTGTTCACTCATGGTGGTCGCGGCCTTCGTAACAACTGTTGCTCGCACTCCCAGATCGTCAGCCAGAGCGTGCAGTTGTTTTGCTCCGATCTGGTCTGGGTCGGTCACTCCGCCCAGATTCATCGCCAGGTGGCGAGAAATGTTCTTGTAGTTTCGGGTACAGACAAGATCATAGAACGGGGCCAGTTGCAGACGTCGTCGATCGACGTACAGCAGCGACAGATTTTTCCCGTGAGCGTCGGCATTCCCGGCCAGCAAATTGAACAACGTCCATTGCATTAGCTTTTGAAGTTCAATCAATGGAAAGGAGGTGTGCCGTCGAATGATTTCAGCACATTGCCGCAAGCTTGGTCCGCCTTCTTTTTCGTACTTGTGGGCGGCACCGATTCCCAGTGCCTGACAGAAATCTTCCTGATGCAGACGCCGATAGCTGCCGTTTTCGAGGACTCGATCATAACGTGCGATGACGGCAATCGCGGCGCGCTTTGTCGGACGCAGCCGAATATCCACGACTGGCAATCCAACGGCACTCGCCATCATCGTGACAAACGTTTCATTGTCCGGCAGATGTGAGTAAATCGGCGACGCGAATTTCATCAACGACGTGCTTGGTGTGTTGCCGAGAGGGATCAAGATGCCGTCGTCCTGAATATGCACGGGCAGCTTATCCTGAGCCCCCGCCAGCGACAGCCGAACTTCATCCAGTCCCGTGACTGCCGAAAATGCGTTTGGAGTTCCCACTGACCAATCCGCAAGCTGACGTTCACTGACTGCTTCATATCGATGATCCTGCGCAACGGGTGCATCGGAAAGCGTAATCGCAAGTGCTCCCGCGCAGTCTCCACCAATGGCTTTCAGTAATTCAAAGTCGTTGCCTTGTGAGATCTGCAGTGATTGGCAAATTTGCAGGCGAACGTTCGCCTCCGGAAGCAGGTTCACGAAAAAATTGTGACTGGCCTGCGCGTCGAAGTTGCCGTCCAGTGGAAGGGAGATTGAAACGGGAAAACCATCTGGATTTCGCTGCCACGCCGATCGATACTTAAACTCCACCAGCCCGGATGCTCTCAGAGTCAGTTCACCGACTGTGTGTTGTTGGTAATGTACAAACAAGGTCTCAGCCACGCTGATCACCTCTTTGTTCCACGTGCAGTTCCAGTCCGAACAGCTGCAACACGCTGATCGCTAATCCTAACTGCAGCGTCGGCTTGCCTCGTTCCAGCTCCGACAGAAATCGAACGCCCACGCCGGCCAACGCGGCTGCGTCTTTCAGCGTCATGCGTGCTGCTTTTCGTTTTTGACGCACGAGCTGACCGATTTGACCTGCACTTTCGACCTTGACCATTGCGATAATCCCGATCGGAAATTTTTTTTGGCGATCCGACCGCAGATCGCAGAAATTGTCCCGATCGGGAATATTAGAACGAATTCACTGATCAGTCAAGCCAGTTTTTCCCGCTCGGGATTTTTAGCGTCTTGCCAGTTGTCGGCGGCAAAGGCTCGGCGAGCGGCAGGGCGTCAGCCCTCCGAGTCAACATAGTGATCGGCTTTCCAGGAAACGCTTTGCGATCGCGCGACTCTCTGAAACTTGATAACCGAAATCTCAGGCCGCGACTCACTCGGAGGGCTGACGCCCAGCCGTTCGCTTCAATTTGTCATTGCTCGCCTGCTGCAGGAGATTCCTGGGCCGGATTGCCGATCACCGCCAATTCATAACACGCTACTTCTTCACCGTTGCGAACATAAAGACGGTTGCCGATCAGGACAGGATGGTTCCATGTCTTGCCTTCGATCCCCGGA
>JAYVNW010000679.1:0-2937 GCA_043758225.1 Candidatus Kuenenia sp.
GCATTGTCGGAAATGCGCGACGCTCGGAATTCCCACACTGCACTCATGAAATCAGCAAGCACGTCGATATCAAAATCGCAGATGACACCTGTGAATTCATGGTCCCAAACGGCATGAAGACATTGAGCGCTCGCACAAAGGCGGTCGAGTAGTTGTTCCCGGAGACACTCTGGACATAGCCTTGAGTCTAAATCTCCGAGCGTAGGTTCGATCCCAAGTTGTAGTTCGAGTTCATCACGAAGCGCCAAAATCATGTAGAAAAAAGTTGCTGGTGTTTTGTGAAGTTCCAACGAAAGTTGCCAGAAAATTGGTTCGTTAAGGTCTCCAACAAACGACTGCACCCAATCACATATCTTGCTGCCAAATGGTTTCATGAACTGCGAATTCCTGGAATGTTTGGCCGGTATAGATTGCGGTCGTATGTTGAAAGCCATCCGTTATTTTGTAATGCCGGCCTTGTTTCTCTTCGACGGCCGACTTGCTGGTTTCTTTGACACTTTCTTCTTTGGCTTCTGAAAAAGCCAGTCGTGAACGTAATTCGCCACGTCTACAAGACGCTGGTCATCAATGCCTTGGCGATACACCGCTGCCATCGAATCGTCTGAATGTCCCATACAGATATCGACGGCGACCTGATCTTTAGTGTTACCTGCGACCGTCTCGAACGTCCGTCTAAGGCTGTAGAATCCGCGCTGTGCTCGTGAAACGCCACATTCGACACAGAGTGCGGTAAATCGTCGTGTAATACTGTCACGGATGTGTCCGCCACCATTGGCTTGCAGCGATTCCCACCAAACAGGACGGCCTTGTGGTGTCAGAAAACAAAGATTGTCGTCGTCGTCATTCTTCGCAATCGGTCGCTCTGCCATTGCGGCCCGAATGGCGGTAATTGTTTCAGGCCACAATCGAAACTTCCGAGGGACGCCAGTTTTGTGTCGCGGCAGGTCGTACCATACTGAATCCAGATCCAGAAACGTCGTCGATAATCGGCCGCAATCGGCATTCCCCATGCCGCCATTGACGCCCAGAAGAATGCAGGCGTGCATCCATCCTGTTGACGCCTTGAGCAGCTTCCGCAGTTCATCGGCAGAGAAGTCAAGTTTGCCACCGCGACCAGCTTGTCGCTGCTGCTGGTCCCGCCTGGCAAGTTTTGCACATGATCTCCTGAAGTCTGGTCCAAAGTTTGGAATGCCTGGAATCAACTCCGATTCCGCTGCCCACTTGAAGCACGTCTTTATTCTCGTGACTTCGTTCGTCGTTTTCTGTGGTCCCCACGTTGCAGGGAAGGTGGCACGAAAACTCTGGAAGTCGGCAACCCGTAACGCTGATGCAGATTGAAACTTTCCGAAGTGATCCGAGAGCAGTTTGCAGGACTTCAGGCAGTCGCCGAAATGCCTGCTGCTGATGTCGCCTGCCTTCACACGAGCCTGCTGTCGTGCAAGATACAGGTTACACATGTCGTACACTGACAACTCCGCAGACGACACTTGTGCCCTCGTCTTTCGTGGATCTCGACCCGCTTGAATCTCATGCACTTGAGCGGTGTAGCGTTCCATCGCCGCCGCTGGATCATCCCAAATGCCGAAGTACCACATACGGCCCTTGATCTTCTTGGCCCACTGCTTTGACTGGTGAGCAAACAACGGAAATTCAGCGTATGGTTTCTTCGGCTTTGCAATTTTCATGCTTATGCTCTTGGTGTGGTTGCTGGTGTAGTTTGAATGTTTAACCGCAGCCAATAAGCATACAAAACCAATGTTTTAATTGGTAGGATCAAGTGTCAACATTCGGTCGCCCAGACCGACGCGTCCAGGAACCTTACTCCAAAATGCTCAGGTCGCAGCGACCTGCGCATTGAAGTATGTCCGCACTGGGTAAGCAGTGCCCGCTCCGCGACGAGTGTTTAGAAGATTTAATAGAGTCCCATTTCAGACTGCCGCGTCAATCCTGAAGGTTTCAGGAAGTGATCCTGCGACTCTTCCTCGGCAGGTTTCCTGTATTGGGCCGCAATTGAGGCTGGTTCGGAAAAGGTGAAGGAAACCATGTCCGATTTGGCCACGGCTTCGCCTCTTTCGCTCCGCTGCCGCTGCGCGATCCCGCTTCGCGGGAATTGCTCCCCGCCTCCCCCGCAGCACGGCTGCCTGTTTCCGCTTCGCGGAAGACGATCAGCCGTGCTTCCGCCCCAAATCGACAGACGCTGACCGGCCTGCTCTGGTCGCTGCACTCACAAGGACCGCGCCAGGCCCCAGCCAGCCGCCGCCACTCCGCCCCAAGCCTGTCACGGTCCTTGCCGCGCTCCGCTCCCGACGCAGGCCGGCCACCGTCTGATTTTTCTGTTTTCGCTTCCGGGGTGCCCTCCACTGCGTTTCGATAGGGCACCCCGGAGGCGAAAACATTTGCCTTCGGCAAACGGGGGTCCTCACAGTGGTCGGCATGGGGTCAACCGCTCTGATTGGCAAACAAAAAACCTATGGAAACATCTATGCAACACACAAACGGCAGCGACGAGAACATCGACCAACAGGACCCTGATATCCGGGAGCTTGTTTTTGTGCCGACGCTATTCGAACTGAAATTGATCGCCAGGCACTGGCTCAAAATACGGATTGAAATCGATCTGATGTATTTTCTTTATCAGCAGACAGGGTCAGTGGAATCGCGTCTGGACACGATGGCACAGCAACGGATGGAGGAAATCAGCGAAGTGCTGGGGGAAGACCACTATGCGAATTTCGCGGCCGAAATGGAACGGGAGCTCATGAAGACCATCTCGCAACCGGTCTGTTTGCGACACACGTCTCAGGACTTCGAACAGTCGAGGGATGCGGAATTCCCAGCGTAATACGGAGCCATGCACTTGCGAAGAGCATCGTGCCGGATCACAGATGAAAAGTCATGCACGATCGCGCCGTCGTCAAGTCGGAGCGGCAGTGCGAT
>JAYVNW010000680.1:0-4209 GCA_043758225.1 Candidatus Kuenenia sp.
TCATCGAGGAATAGAGTTCCGTCTCCGGCAGCGTGCAGGAAGCCATCGTGTCGTCGCAACGCACCCGAGAAAGCTCCTTGTTCATGTCCGAATAATTCGCTTTCCGCCAGCCCATCGTGAAACGCCGCGCAGTTCACTCTGACACATGGTCGACCGGAACGCACGCTTTGTTCGTGCAGGTACTGTGCGAGTAATTCCTTGCCAGTACCACTTTCACCGGTGATGAGCACCGTGCCAGTAGATCGTGCGAATCGCCGAGCCTTTGCCAGTGTCTTGTCCATTGCGGATGATTCGAAAATTAGCATAAGCAGAGCGATATTAGATATTAGATATTAGATTTGAAAACTGAAAACTGAAAACTTAAACAGTCTTCAGTGATTTTTGATACGCAGAGTGCATGGATTTTCTTCGCGTATTAATGTCCAGTTGCGGTGACATGTCATCTCGCATGTTTTCAAAAATACGTTTCAACGAGTTGATGCGCCCAACCAAAGTGTTCAATTGTTGTTCGTGTCGCGCGAGCGAGTCTTTCAGGGTTGTTGATGGAGTTTGCTTCGATGAAGAGAATCCAATATGTGCGGTTGAAACCTTCTGCTGCGCGGAGACAACCTGACTGAGAGATCGCTGCAGTTGGGAAACTGAATCTGGTTCGCCGAGTTCTCGTCGATGTGCTGCTTTTTCAAGTCGCTCGATTAACTGCACTGCATCTGCAAATACAGTACTTTGTTCTTGAACGCAGTCCAAAAGGTTCTGTTCCGATGCCGAGACCTGATCAGTTGGTGTGTTCATCTTTTGCAGGCTCCAGACTTTTTAATGCTTCGGAAACTCTTGTTGTCGCTGTATCTACCACTGGCGGCTCCACAGTTGCCGCTTCCACGTTTTCAATTACTTCTCGACATTGTTCGATACTATGATCCTTCAACGCTTTTTCGAGGATGCGAATGCTTTCCGAAGTCTCCACCCACCAATGAGCCTGCTGGCTTAGCCAACCATGCTCTGGTTGACTGGCAAGCTTGCGATATCGATTCGAAGCTTCCGCTGGATTTCCAAGGTGGCGAAGGCAGGTTGCCGTTTGATACTCCGCCCAGAGTTGTTGCTGGGACGACAATTCAGGCCCTGTTGTCTGCTCATACATTTCGAGTGCCAGTGGATACTCTTTGACAGCAAACAGATTGTTTGCTAATCCCAGCCGATCGATCGGACCATCGACGACAACGTTGTCTAACAGAGAACCAATTGCAGAAAGCTTTAATGGAGCCTGGTGCAATTCTTCGGACATGGTTTCATCATCAATGGTTTCTTTCGGTTGAGTCTGTTGATCCGAGTTCGATAAATCCAGGGCGTTGGAGTTCCGCGTTAATGTACTGTCATCAGATGATTGCTGTTCAGCATTATCTTGATCGCTTGTCTCATCGTTGCTGCCTAAATTTAAATTGCGGGACGGCACCAATGATTGGGTTGCGGCTGCTCTGTTACCTGGGTTGACAGAAATTGAATTATCGCCAGTGTAGGGGGTTACATCCTGCGTTGCAGTTTCGGCAGCCGCTGCCTGTCGCGAACGTAGCTGCAGGAGTTGTTTCTGCAGTCGCAGAAATCGCCGAGCTCGTTCGCGGAGATAGGTGTCGTCACTATTGAGCTCTTCTTCCAGTGTTTGTGTAAGTCCGGCGAAAGATTTCGAAGGCTTTGGCTGCATTGTTGAATCATCAATCTCTGCTGACTTGTCCTTTTGATTGGTCGACGTCGGCGATTTTGAAGACGAAGTTGCTGATAATAGCGGGGTAGCGAGTTTGGTGGATTCGGACGGTGATTTTGGTGTCACCGTTGGCGAATTCATGATCGTCAACGAACCTGGCGGTTTCGTCGGTTTGAGCGAGTTCGGATTCGTTATTGCCTCACGTTGCATCCGCAATGCGTTTAGTAACTGCTCTTTGGCGGACGTAGGGGATGGCGCAGGGCGTGAGGATTGGTCTGACGTCGCATTTGTTTCAGCCGCAGTATCGAGCGTTTCGTCTGCAGGGTGTACTGGATTGTTCGCTTCCTGTGGTATCGATGACTCGACTGGGGATGTTATGCTTTCATCTATTCCACTTGCGCTGGCGAATCGAATTTTTGATTGTTTCCTGGAAGCGACATGTGAAGTCGACCACAATCCTGCGGAACGCGACGAAGTGCGATTCCATGTCCCGGCAACAGGGTTAATGTTTCCGATGCGAGCCGCCAATGCTGGCGCAGATTGTTGCATGGCTATTTGTGATGTGATCGGTCCTGATGACTTCTTGTTGAGAGACGTCGAGGCCGCAGTTAACTCCTCTGAAAACGCGGGAGAGAGTTGCGCTGTGACCGTCATTATTGCAAGTGACGCAAAGATGAGACGAGCTGTCTTGTCGGTTTCTGAATAAAGACCCATCAGTGACCAGGCCTTTCGTTTGAAGACGGACTTGTCGTGCGCATAGTCGATGAATTCGCTTTGACGTTTGGGGTTGCTTCCAGTGCAATTTCTTCAGGCAGCATTCCTGCAAAGCAATAAATTGCAGACTGATGATCCTTCTTGCGTTCGTAGGCATGCCCCATGATCCGCAATGCGGCACGTTCAAGCGTCGGTGCGTCGGTGGCATCAATCAGCAAGCGACACGTTCGAATGGCTTCTTCAGGATGGTTCTGTTCCAGTGAAACTTCGGCGGACTTCAGCTTCGCCTGCAAAGTCATTTGATCAACTTCTACTGTTGTTAAGCTGGAGAGTAGCAGGCGAGCTTCTTCGAACTCGCGATCCTTCTGATAGCGCTCGGCAAGTCGCATGACTGTTCGATCACGCAGCCACGACGCTGGCAGTTTTTTTAGCGCCAGCTGGTAGGCATCGTTGGATTGTGAATCCAGACCCAGCTCTTCGCAGGCTTCGGCGACCAGCACCGCCCAGTGACCACCGCAGTAGTTTTCCGGATTGAATTCTGCAAGAGCCGCGACGACTGCCCAACCTTCGCGTTCACGCCGATCTGCCAGCACTGCAGCTCGAAAACGCGCAAATGCCGACACAAAGGCAGCGGCTTCGCGTCCTGGTCCGTTGGCCAGTTCTTCACGGCATTCCATCAGAACGCTGTTTGCTCCCTGAGGATTTCCAAAGATCAGATAGGCACTTCCCAATTGCAATGCAGCATAGGGTTCCATCGTTGAGCCTTCGCTCAATGAAACGCCTCGCATCATATTTGAAATTGCGAGCTTGCTCTGATCGTCTTCAAGGAACAGGCGACTGACAAATATGTATGCCGCGATCTTGACGTCAGTCAATCCGCCAGCTGCATCAATGCTGCGGAGGAAAGCTTCGCGAGATTCATTGCGTGCGTTCAATGCCATCAGGCATTTTCCAAGATTAAACGCCGCCTCTGTCTCTACTACCGAACGAGGTTCGGACTCTAATTGTACCCGTAGGAACTGAACCGCATCCGCAGGTCGTTTTTGTTCATAGAGCAATGTTGCCAATGCCAGTCGGCTGTGTCCGGCCTGACCTGATGTCGCACCGTCAGTGACCGCAATACGCAGAATTCGTTCCGCTGAATGCAAACGACATTTGCGAAATTCCTCGGGTGTCAATTCATCCCGATGCTTAATGGAGATCAGTTCACCTTTCTGCGTCCAGCACAGGTCGTAAGGAATTGTCATCCCGTCGAGCAGAATTGCCAGTCGCGAGTTATCAATGTGGACCTGTTGTGTGCGACCCTGCAATCGCATTGAGGCTTGCGATGAAACGTCCAGGTGCAGCTGACAGCCGTTTACAAGATTCGTCAGCATCGGTTCTAATCGCGAGGTACCGCAGCTTAGGCGAACGGAGATGCCGTCCGGAGTCTTGTCGTCGAAGTGAAGCACCTGAAACTGAATCGGTCCGACCATTGTGGGTGTTTCATGGATCAGCAAAGGAAGTTCATCCAGTAGTCGTGCTGGATCTGCAGACCATTCGGGGACCGTCAGAGTCAAATCATCCAACAGGTTTCCTGACGCCATTGTGGATTGCTCCTGCCACAGGTCGCGACCGATTAAATGCAGAACTTCGTTTCGGACTGTTGGTAAAAAATCAGTCTCGTCCAGAAGGACCCGTCGCAGCATATCCGTTTGCATTCCACTGTGCTGTTTCACGGATGCCAGGCATCTTGCTTCACCATAGCGGGCAATGCCAGCCCATGCGGGATCTGCTTGCGTTGCCGCGACTTTGCGGTAGGC
>JAYVNW010000681.1:0-1951 GCA_043758225.1 Candidatus Kuenenia sp.
CTTTAATGCGGATGTGAGAACATTTGACTATCGCGTTGAGCTGCCGAAACCAACGCTGGTTGCTTTGCCGCCCGTGATTTCTCAGCCGATTCTGCATGCATACGTCGAACCAGTGATGGAAGTTCGTCCCGTCATTTCGCAGCCGGTCATGCCGCCGATCGAACCTGAAATGCATCCGAATGGCACGAACTGGTTGTTCTATCTGGAAGTTGATCATGGCGGGGAAGATCTGGCGGGGATCACACTTGGTGAGTTGGAAGCGTTCCGTGCCTCCGGCATTCTGACGATCGACGATTTGCTGAATCGTACTGTTCCGCAACTTCAGGAAGCCACACGACTGAAAGGTTTCCAGTTGTCCGTTGATCGTCTGCACGCGTTGCGAGGTCAGGCGGAATTGACGACACGCGTTCCAATGCTGCGTCGAAGTGATGCGGCGTTACTCTACGCATCCGGAATTCATAGCGCTGAGGAACTCAGCCGACTGCGACCTGAGACTGTTTACGATCGCGTGTCTGAATTCCAGCGATCAGAAGCCGGAAGTCGTTATCGTCGCGGCGGCCGTTTGATTGATCGTCAGCAGGCGATTAACTGGGCTCGATTCGGCCAGTTTACACGTTCATTGGATGAGGCGCGGCAGAATCGTTCGCGTTTTGCGGTTCGATCCACTCCGCGAACAACCTCAACTGTTTCTCGAGCTGCATTCACCGGGGCACCGGCATTGTTGACTCACGATGACGATAGCCAAGGGGCCGCTGGTGCTCAAAACATCAGCCGTCGTCGTCGCAGAATCACGGGAGATGTTGATGTCGCCGAAAGAAGGGCTCGTCGGATGGCTCGCCGCAGTCGTCAGACATCCCGACTTCGAACCGAACCAACACAAGATGATCACGGTGTTTCTGAGATCGCCGAGAAATCTGGTGGACTGCGATTCTTTCTGTGTCGCACGAGTAATATTGAAAAGGCTCCATCAATCGGACCTCGCACCGCTCAGCTGCTGGAAGCGATCGGGATTCGTACAGTTGAAGATCTGATGAGCATGACGGCTGAGCGAATTTCTGAAAAGCTGAATCTCCGTCGAATGACATCGCAGGTTGTTCAGCAATGGCAGCATCAGTCACGGTTGGTGTGTCAGATTCCTGAACTTCGCGGACATGATGCACAGATTCTGGTTGCGTGCGGAGTCACAACTCCTGAAGAACTTGCCGCAAAGAATCCTTCGAGTTTACTTAACATCATTGAGCCGTTCTCGCACACAAAAGAAGGTGAGAGAATTATTCGCAGCGGCAGAAAGCCAGATCTGGCAGAAGTTACTGAATGGGTTCAGTGGGCCGCAAATGCTCGATCGTTCAAGGCCGCATGATGTGCTTTCGCCAGTGATCTGATTGAGATCCCATTGCAACGAATCGTGAGTCTTCTGTTGGAAACAAAACCTCCATGTCATTTGCGACAAATCATGAATCAGAGTCCAATCGCGTTCGCCATCGAACGACGGTCTGGCGTCTGTTTGTGATGGTTGTTGGCTTGTTGATCAGCAATGGATGCATGAATCCAGACTTTGTTCGATATCCGACCTGGAACACATCGTTTCCTGCCGCCGAAAATGCGGCGTACGGTCGCCAGGATCCTTTCCCGGATCCCGACATTGGTCCAAGTACCGATTCTTCACCGCGCGGCTACGAACGTCCCCGCAGTACAGCTCGCCAGGCGGCTGAGCAGCGTTTGTTGCAGGGGCTTCCCGTTGGTCCGGAGAGTGTACCTTCCGGTGCCCCGCAAGGCCGCAGGAATAACAACCAGGCAGTTTACTAGTCGGGCCGAAGTGGTTAGTCTGACGGCGATAACTCATCTGCCCGTGCTGTTTCGATCCTCAGCTGGCTTGCTTGCAATGAAAAAATGTCATTCGATCATCAAACAGACCGCTGTAGAGTTGTGCCGATTTGCGATGGTGCTGGCG
>JAYVNW010000682.1:0-2783 GCA_043758225.1 Candidatus Kuenenia sp.
GGCCGCCCGCTGTTGCTCAGGAATTCGGGCGGAAAGTTTCTGGCGTATGAAAACATCTGCTCGCACCGACACTGTTTACTGACAGATGACAGTTGCGGAAACCAGCAAAAACTCAGATGTCAGTATCATGGCTGGGAGTTCGACGACGAAGGACGAACGGCAAAAATCCCCGAATCCAAATGTTTCCGTCCGTGGGATCGCGATAATTCGCGGCTGAATACGTTTCGAGTTGAAGCCTGCGGCGATCTGCTGTTTGTGTCGTTCAAATCTGACGTGCCATCGCTGCGAGATTGGCTCAATCCGTTCTTTGAAGAAACTGTGCGTGCCTTTTCATCTCCGATGTGGAAGATGACGGAAATCTGGGAATATGACTGCAAGTCAAACTGGAAAGTTCCTGTTGAAAATACGCTGGAGTCTTATCACGTCACAGCGCTGCATCCAGAATTCTTCGGACACGTGTTGCCGTCGGAAGACAACATGCAGCATCTGCTGCAACATCGTTATACCAGTTTGACGTTTACCGCCACGTCAACGATGGAGATGCATCAGGCGCGCGTGAATCGCTGGCTTGGCGGAGAGCCGACGTACAAATATCTGCACCGCCACATTCATCCGAACACCGTTTTGGTATCCACAGACACCATCAATTATGCGTTAATGTATGTGCCAACTTCACCCACGACCGTGCGAATTCGCATGAGATTCTTTGCCATCCGCGGAACTCGGCAAGGACCGATTGCGAGTCTCGTTTCGTGGCTGGCGTGGCGTTTTGCGAAGTCAAAGACGCTGCTCGTTCACAATGAAGATCGTGGCGTCTATGAATCACAGCAAAAGGGACTGCAGAGTAGTCGGCACACGGGCGTTATCGGATCTCGCGAAGAGAGGCTCTATTTTTTTCAGAAGTACATTCTGGAATCATTGGGGCTGCCGCTTCCGATTGATCCTGCCGCTAATGCTATTGATGCCATTGCAGACACTCCGGCTGCGAAAGTTTCGCGATGAAGTGGCCGCGAGAAGTAGTGAAATACCTGCTGATTGGTCAGGCTGTCGTTCCATTCTTTATCAACATTGCCGTCAATGTGGTTATCGGAACACTGACATTCCGGGGGCAGGATTCCGTTGAGACATGGACATGGAACAAAGGTGCCGCAGGAGATTCCATTGGAACCTGTTTCTTCCTGCCATTCATCACTTGCCTGATCGCAACACCGATCGTGCGGTCGCAATTAAAGAACGGAACCGCTCCTCGCATTTTAGCTTCGGATGTTCCACGCTGGACGCAAGTCATGAGCGGACCTCTGCTGATGCGAGCTGCAAAATTTGGCATTGTCGGAATGCTGTTACTCGCCGCGCCTGTTTACGCCGCATATTCAGTTTTTGCTCCGGACTCTATTGAGACCATGCGATTCATCGCCATGAAGTCGATCTTTGCCGGCCTGTTCGGAATTCTCGCGACGCCACCAATAGCGTTTGTTGCGATATGCGACAAGGCACGAGGATAGAGAATAATAGTCAGCAACACTCCATTCGGCTCCCGGAACGGCACCAAGAGTTTCGGGGAAATGATGTAAGCATCAAGTGGAAAATAGGAGATGGGTGTGAGTTTATGAGCCGCCGAGCGCTAGCTCCCGGTTTTTACACAACCGGACGCTATCGCGTGGCGGCTAATGCGACACTAGCGTCAGTCAGGCCACATTTGATAAGCTCACTTGAATTGGACCTTCAAAATTCTCTCAGTGAGTTTCTCGATGACAATTCTTAGACGCTGTGCATTGGTCATGTTTGTGTTCCACAGCCTGATACTTCAGGCTGGCGACTGGCCCCGATTCCGCGGTCCGGATGGTTCGGGAGTGGCAGTCGATTCGGATTCGCTGCCAACGACATGGTCACCCACGGCCAACTTAGCCTGGAAAACGCCGCTGCCCGGGCCGGGTGCATCAAGCCCAATCATCGTTGCCGGCAGAATCTTTGTGACATGTTACTCCGGCTACGGGCTGACTCAGGAGAGTCCAGGCGAAATCGAAAACCTGGTTCGCCATCTTGTCTGCGTTGATTTACAGACCGGGAAAGTGCTCTGGCAAAAAGACGTCAAGGCAGCGTTGCCGGAAGATCCCTACTCAGGGATCGGTGTGACCGCGCATGGTTACGCTTCACATACGCCAGTATCCGATGGCCAAAACATATACGCCTTCTTTGGTAAAAGCGGTGTCCATGCATTTGACATGGACGGCACGGAACTGTGGCAGGCCGATGTTGGCAAGGAATCCGATCCGACCAAATGGGGATCTTCATCGAGCCCCGTCGTTTACTACAACACGGTCATTGTAACGGCCTCTGCTGAGAGTCAGTCAATCATTGGGCTGGACAAGCAGACCGGAAAAGAACTGTGGAGACAGGAAGCCAAAGGCCTTGACGGAATGTGGGGAACGCCGACACTCGTAAAAATTGATGAAGACCGTACGGACCTCGTGATGTGTGTCGCTAAGGAATTGTGGGGACTTGATCCCGCCAATGGCAAGATGCGATGGTTCGCCAACGCGACAGGTGCCCAGCAGGCATATTCCAGCGTCATTCTGAACGGAAAACGCGTGTTGGCGTTTACTGGCCGCGGCGGTGGCAGCATCGCCATTGATGCGGGAGGCAGTGGCGATGTCAGCGCGACAAACACTGTATGGACGGGAGGCGAAACGACCAGCTTCGCTTCTCCCGTTCGTCATAAGTCAAAGATTTACGTTGTTTCCAGCGGTGTCGTAACTGTGGTTGATGAGTCGACCGGTGAAAAG
>JAYVNW010000683.1:0-2762 GCA_043758225.1 Candidatus Kuenenia sp.
GAGGCGGATTTGTCGAAGTCTTGCGCACTGCACCCAGTGTTAACATTATTACGTAGGACAATTGTAGGCTAAATCGACAGCGTGTTCGGAGAGAGCGGAGACGCAAATCAATGCGTCTTCCCTACCCCTATCCAAGCAAGTTCGTTCCCGCCGATCGCATTGTGCCATCATCCTGCCTGTTTCTCGAGCAATTTGACGGTCGAAATCGGGAACTCAACCGCGGAAAGACTCATGGAGGTTGTTTTTCCTTGCCGAATTGCAGTTGCGGACTTACACTCCCGCGCTTCGTTATCCGGCCACAGGGCTGGATTGTGTCATGCCATCGGAAATTCCATCGTGGCTTTTCGGTTCGGTCTCGACGCTGGTGTACTTGTCACCCGCTGGCCGAAACCTCTCAAGGTTTAAGCAGATGAAAAAAGACATTCACCCAAAATACCACCCGGTTGTGTTCATGGACACATCGACGGGTGCACGTTTCATCATCAATTCAACAATGCGTGCCAAAGAGACGACCAAGTGGGAAGACGGCAAAGAATACCCACTTGTAAAAGTGGAAATCAGCTCGCATTCTCACCCCTTTTACACAGGCAAGATGAAATTCATCGACTCCGCTGGTCGTGTTGAGAAATTCAACAAGAAGTACAGCTGGGGCAAGAAAGACGAAGGCACAGCTGCTGCAGAGTAGCGACCTTAATCTGACAATCTGACAAGGGCGTGCGCAGTCATCTGTGCACGTCCTTTCTTTTTGCATTCATCAGATCGCTTCCTCGTCTTTTCTTGACAGGCTCACGCGCATGTTCCCAGTTCTTGAACGCCAATTGGCACGCTACGAAGAACTCGAAAAACAACTCCACGATCCTGACGTTCTCTCCAACATTTCTCGCATGCTGGAGATTCAAAAGGAGATGGGCAAGCTGACCAGGATCGCGGCCGCAGTCCGCAAATTCCACGCGATGGAAGAAGACATTGACGCGGCAAAGATGATGGTCGAAGAGGAAGTTGACCACTCGGCTCGCGAATATGCAAAGTCAGAACTTCATCAATTACAAGGTCAGCGCGATGAACTGGCGGTTGAACTTGAGGACATGGCAACTGCTGGCGATTCAATCACTCGCGGTGCCTGCATTATGGAAGTTCGCGCTGGCACTGGGGGCGATGAAGCTGCTCTGTTTGCCAAAGATTTATACGACATGTATTCGTCGTATTGCGAACAGCGCGGCTGGAAAACGGAACTGCTGGAATTCAGCCCCACGGAACTCGGCGGCTTGAAGGAAGTGGTGTTCTCAATCACTGGTGAAGGTGCGTTTCACTCATTGCAGTTTGAAAGCGGCGGCCACCGCGTACAACGTGTTCCGTCTACGGAAACGCAGGGGCGAGTCCACACCAGTGCTGCTACGGTTGCTGTGTTGCCTGAAGCTGACGAAGTTGAAATCAATATCCGTCCGGAGGATTTGCAGGTTGATACTATGCGAGCCGGCGGTCCAGGCGGCCAGAAAGTCAATAAGACGGAAAGTGCTGTTCGACTGACGCACTTGCCGACTGGGATTGTTGTGAAGTGCCAGGACGAAAAGAGCCAGCATAAGAACCGTGCAAAAGCCATGCGAGTCCTGCGAAGCCGCATATTAGAAGCTCAGCAGACCAAGCTGCAGAACGAACGTGCTGAACATCGTCGAACTTTAGTCGGATCCGGCGACCGCAGCGAACGAATTCGGACCTATAATTTCCCTCAGAATCGCATGACCGATCATCGGTGCAACCTGACGATCTACAAGCTCGATCGCATCATGATGGGCGACATGGGCGAACTCATCACTGAACTACTGGCCTTCGACCGCAACGAACGCCTTCGCGCGGCCGACGCAGCGATGTAATCACCGTAGTATGGCTGGTCGCAAATAGCGTGGCAGAGACCCGTACGCCTCGAACGTCTCGAGTTGCTTCGAGCTTCGCCACGGTTGCTGAACACCCGTCGAATCCGAATATGAATTCGTAACAACCTAGATTCATCGCTCGCGGCAGTTCCCACCGGAATCGCCGTGCGGGTTTTCACTTACACCGAGTGTTTCGCCTGCGCTGCGGGGTATAACTACTGCTGTGCCACGCTGGATTCCTCACGCAGAGAATCATGAGTAGCGTCAGACTTTACCTGACCGGCAAATCCACTGTCCCTTAACACTGCATCTGACGATTGAACAGACAGGCGGTGTTGAATTCCGTCATGGAAGCCATGCGCAGCTTTGCTTGAGGCAACCTCAAATTGTAATTCACTACGTACTACGTACTGCGTCCGGGGGTTGTATGGCTCCCTCTAAATCAGAATCCCTGTGAGTGTTGTTATGGCAGATCATGGAAAACAAGAAGAGGCACCAGCCGTTGAGGGCCATGCAAAGCCTTCGGGCGGAAGCATTGTGCCCTGGATTGCGGTCGGCGTGTTAAGTGCCGGTCTGGGCAGTGCCGTGCCGTTTTTGTTGTCTGGTCAGCAGTCTCATGCGGCAAGTGACACTGAGGAACACAGTGAGAAAGAGCATGGCACTGAGACTGAAGGCTCGGAGAAATCAGACAAGAAGAAAAACAGAACCTTCACAATGACCAAGGAAGAAGACACGATATTCCTGCCATTCGGTGAGCCCGGCAAGGATCAAAGTGTCGTCGTAAATCTCGACGAAGGCAGGATGTCCCGTTATCTGCGAGTCGCTATTACGCTGCAGATTCCGAAGTCACAGGAAGAAACGTTTAAGAAGCAAATCGAAGCCAAGAAGATC
>JAYVNW010000684.1:0-2508 GCA_043758225.1 Candidatus Kuenenia sp.
GTTGGCGTTTCCAAAGTTGAAGGGAGGCTGTTTTGTATGCACCCTTGTCTTCTTCATTTTCTTTCTTGCCACCAACAACCCATAACTCATTCGGATCACTGGCACCTTGGCCAGCTTTGCCAAACGAACCCTCTACAGATGTTTTTCGTTCGGCAGTCTTGGCGGATAAATCGCTGCTAGCGCTCCACCATCCGAACAGCACAAAAATTAGTGACAGTCCAAAACAGATCCAGTATTTCTGCTTCAAAAACGGTTGAAGTTTTTCCATGACATCGGCTCCACACTTACACACTCAAGACAGATTAGATTCAAACAGGATTTTTGGTTCTACTTCTTTTTTGTCGCCGCTGCTGCTTCTTCTTCAGTCACTGGAGGACGTGGATCTGTGGTCGGGCGATCCTTTTCCAGTGTCGGAATCCAGATAAACTGCACGACGAAATCAGTTCTGTCGATGATGCGAACCTTTTGTTTCTCATCTCCTGCAAGGAGAGGCCCTTTGAGTGCGATCTGATCACCATTTGCAGCAGCAGCACCACCACCACCTCTATTCGTGCCGGGATACCCGCTGGAACCACCCGGATATCCGCCAGCTTCGCCCGGATAGCCAGAACTCCCAGCGAGGGATTCGCTGCCTCCGCCTGGATAGCCGCCACCTCCTCCTCCGGCCATCATTCCGCCAGTCATCATTCCACCAGCCATCATTCCACCAGCCATTCCACCCGCCATACCGCCACTTAGGTCGCCGGGCATACCGGAGGTTTCTCCGCCGCCCATGTAGCCATTCATTCCGCCGTATCCGCCTGCTCCTCCTGGCCCACCTGTTAACAGCCCACCTGCGCGCTGATTTGGGTCGTATTGAACTCTGTTTGTCAGCGAAAACGCGAGGATAGGATGGGAAATGCCAATCTTGCCCACCGGCACTGAAACTCCACCGGAATTCAACTCCCATTGCCGCAGATTCATCAGCAGCGTCTTTTCTACATAACTTCGTTCCTTATCAAGTAGATCTGCTTTCTCGTTGTTGTGCAGATGGAAGCCTTTCAGCGTGACGATATAGCCTTCTTTTTTCTCAGGTGCTTTTCGATCACGTGGATCAAATTCTTCCAGCATTGATTCTGGCGTGGCGTCAGCAAATGCCTTGTGCCATGCTGAAACGTCAGCGACCCTCATCGTTGTAAACGACTGAATTCGAATCTTATTCTGCAAGGTGATATCGGACTCATCCAAAGCATTTTCTAAATCTCGTGGCATGCACTCATTCACGGCCTTGAACAGTTCCATCCAGATTGCACGTTTTTCGAGCGGTGCAACCAGACGATTCATGTTTTCAATGATCTTCTTATGATCACCTTCAGTTGCAACGTAGGCCGTTTTCTGTGCAGAAATCTGACTTTGCACATTTTCCACCAGTTTCTGCTGCTCGTCCCATCGGTTGAGACTGTAGGATCGCAGCACGGAAGCATTTCCCATCGTACTGACGCCCATCGCCAGCAGCAGTCCTGCCGCAGCCGCAATTGCCCATGGTTTTTTGCTGCGAATCTTTCGATCCATGGCAATTTCCGGTGGCAACAATGTTGTGCGAATACGCGTCTTGCCAATCGCTTGCAGAGCCAAACCGTATGGCACGGCAAATGTCATCATATTGTCGATGAACAGTGGGTCCGTCAGCACGGCGTCGCCAGTGACACCTTCCAGACTTTCCAGTCGTTCCACTTCGTACTGAAGATTCTGCTGCAGAAATTTCTGCAAGCCAGCAAGGCGAAAACCATTGCCGACACCAATGATCTTTCGGATCTTTGCCGAGCGGTTCACGCTGCCGAAGAATCCAATCGACCTTTGAATTTCGGAGACGTAATCGTTAAAAACAGGTCGCATTGCCTGAAATACGGCTTTGGGATCTGGCGCCTTTGTGGCATTACATTTCAGATGCTCCGCTTTGGCGAATGTGAGCTTCATTTCACGAGTCAAAGCTCGCGTAAAATGATTGCCGCCGATCGGCACATTACGAATCCAGATACTACGTCCGTTTGAGACCAACAGTGTCGTGTTGTCTGCCCCCATGTCGAGGATGACATAGTAATCTTCAGCAGCAGGAGGCTCTGGTGTTTCAGCAGTCTTACGGAATCCAAGCACGTCATAAGACAAATAGTTGTAAAGAGCGAGCGGTGCGATTTGAACAACTTCGACTTCTTTGCCGTTGTTGATGAACGGTTTAAGAGCGTCATAAACCAGATCACGCTTCATCGCAAACAAGCCAACTTCGGCTTCCAGCATAAAGCCACTCTCTTCGACTCCACCACCAATGGGCTGGTAGTCCCAGATCACGTCATTCAAATCGAATGGGATCTGTTGCCGTGCTTCGTACTTTACAATCTCCGCGACTTTGCTGGATTCTACCGGTGGCAGTTTAATGAACTTCGCCAGCGAACTTTGTCCCGGCACGCTGATCGCAATCAGGTCATTGTCAATTTTGTTTCGTTCGAGGAATGTCTTCATTGCCTCACGAAT
>JAYVNW010000685.1:0-9316 GCA_043758225.1 Candidatus Kuenenia sp.
GGGATTTGGTGCGCACGCCAACAATCGTGTGGCGTCACAGGGTAGGTATAAAACCGCCATGATCTTCGGATCACTCTATTGTCTAGACTCTATACTTAAGGGAAAGGCAAAGCGAACATGATTCAAAAATTGGAATGCAGATGTCGGTTAGATTTTTGTCGGCGTGCCACCAAGTGGGCGAAGTGCTCGCTACAATCCGCACAATGCATACTGCTACGATCTGACGCATTCGATTTATTCGTCGACCAGCCAGTCAAAGTCCAGGATTTGCACACGATGATCGCTCAGCAGCGTGGATCTCAGTTCGTATTGAACTGCGTGTACTTCAGGTCCTGTAATACACTGATCGATCGCAAGGCACGGGACAGGAACGGGCCAGGTATATGACCAGCCGGCTCCTGCATCATCGTAGGCATGCCGAAAGCCTTCGGGCAGATTACAAAACGCCAACGATCGTCGCGGGGCATTAAAATCGCCGACTGACACATCGATTTTTCGCTGTCCCAGCAGAGCCACAAATGGGCGCAGATACGGATCTCGCGGAACCGTAACATGCGACGTCATGTCAGCGATCAGCAACTCGAACGGTCCTTCGGCAATCTTACACGTAATGTGATAGGCATTTAACGCGCCGCCACGGACCAGGGCCCGACTTTTTGTGATAGAACCATGACACGCGACCGCCATTCCATCAACGGTCAACACCTCGAAACCTGTCAGCGATGCGTGATCAAACGGTTCTGGAATCTCTGAAATGACGATGATGTCAGGCTGAAAGGTTTCGATGTACTTCCATTGCTGCTTCCAACCCATGACACCTCGAGCGACGTTCCAGTGAATCAGCCTTTTTCGAGCTGTGATGCGTTTTAATTCTGAGGGCGACGTTTCCCGGTAGGAAGTTGTTGCTGTTGTATTTTGCAACGCGTCGATCTCACGATTTGCCTTCGCACGAAGTTCAGGAGTCGGCCGAATCCAATGATTCTCGACCAGCAGCAACATCATCAGCGGCGCGACCAGCAGAAAAAAATTCACGCGGCGATTCTTCCGCGAAATTACCAGAAACAACAGCAGCCAGCCTACCAGGACCGGAGTTGGAAAATAAAACAGCAATCCCATCCACCAATTGCGATCCCGAAGAACCTGCCCGGCAACCCAAAACACGGTCACCAGCACGGTGATGGCCTGCGTCAGGACGGAAACGATTGAGCGCATCTTGAGCGAAACCATCGCGGCCCCGGAAAAGTTGAGGAAATCGAACTCAGGGAAACCATTCGTTTAGGAACCGTACGATGTTCCTGGTGTCTTCGTTGAGCGAAAACGTGATTCTTGCGGCAATGAATCGCTGACTCCGCGTCAAAACGCCGCTACAATGCCGAGTATATTCTCAAAACTCATGGCTTCATCGTGTTCTAACAGTTTTTAAAATTGGATTCCCAGCATATCACCAGCCGAGTGCTGGCAGTCGGTTTTAAACTGGACGACAACGCGTTCTGGCTGTTGGAGGCGAACTCAAAACCAAGCCCTGTGCAGAGTACAAGCCGTCACTACCTTCGACCAACAAAATCCATCGAATGAATTTTATGTCCGATAAACGCAATCTGTTCAATAAAGTCTGGGATCTGCATTCTGTACAAAATCTGCCTGGCGGGCAGACACAATTGTTTGTCGGGCTGCATCTGATTCACGAAGTCACAAGTCCGCAAGCGTTCGAAATCTTGCGAGACCGGAATCTGAAGGTCGCGTTCCCGGATCGTACGATCGCGACGGTGGATCACATTGTTCCAACGGCGAGTCAGGCTCGACCATTTCTGGACGGACTCGCCGAACAGATGATGTCAGCCATCGAGAAGAATTGCAAAGATTTCGGCGTGACGCTGCTGGACCTGAAGGACAATCGTCAGGGGATCGTCCACATCGTCGGTCCTGAGCAGGGATTGACTCAGCCAGGCATGACGATCGTCTGCGGTGACAGCCATACGAGTACCCACGGCGCGTTCGGAAGTATCGCAATCGGGATTGGCACGAGCAACGTTGCCGAGGTCCTCGCGACTCAGACGATGTTCCTGAATCGCCCGAAAGTTCGTCAGGTTGTCGTTAACGGCGAACTTGCTCCGGGAGTGTACGCAAAGGACGTCATACTTCACATCATTCAGAAGCTCGGCGTGCAGGGCGGCGTTGGCTATGCCTACGAATTTGCGGGCACGACTTTCGACGCGATGTCGATGGAAGAACGCATGACCGTCTGCAACATGAGCATCGAAGGCGGAGCTCGCTGCGGTTACATCAATCCGGACGAGAAAACTGTCGACTACTTGAAGGGCCGCCCGTTTTCACCAAAGGGTGCGGACTTCGATCGAGCGTCCGCGTGGTGGTTGAGCCTCGCGTCAGCCGTTGACGCTCAGTTCGATGACATTGTGACGTTTGATGCGGCAGACATCGAACCAACAGTGACTTGGGGCATTACTCCGGCACAGTCCGTCGGAGTCAGCCAACCCCTGCCGAGAATCAGCGAAGTTGCTGCTGACGAACAGAAGCTGATCAAAGAAGCTCTGGAATTTATGGGCATGATGGAAGGGCAGCCGATCAAAGGCACGAAGATCGATGTCGCGTTTATCGGTTCCTGTACAAACGGTCGTATCTCAGACCTTCGCGAAGCCGCACGAGTTGTCAAAGGGCATAGAGTGTCGCCGCACGTCAAGGCGATCGTGGTGCCTGGATCTCAGGTTGTTCGCAAACAGGCGATGGAAGAAGGCTTGCATCTGATCTTTGAAGCCGCTGGTTTCGAATGGCGGGAAGCCGGTTGCTCGATGTGCCTCGCGATGAACCCCGACAAGCTCAAAGGTCGCGAAGTGTGTGCATCGTCCAGCAATCGTAACTTCAAAGGCCGCCAGGGAAGTCCAACGGGGCGAACGCTGCTGATGAGCCCGGCCATGGTCGCGGCGGCGGCGATTGAGGGGCATGTGGCGGATATTCGGGAGTTTTCCGGGGCTATGGTTTAGGTTTCATGTAATCACTTTTGTTTCGAATGACTTCTTCCAGTTCATTTTTATTGCCGAATTTTTCTCATGTCCAACAACGAAATCAAATCCGTCACTGCCACTGGCATTTCACTGCTGCTCGACGACATCGACACCGATCGCATCATCCCCGCGCGGTTTCTTCGGTGCGTGACTTTTGAAGGTCTTGGCGAAAATGCGTTTGAGGACGATCGCAAGCAGGATCCGTCGCATCCGTTTAATCAGCCACAGTTTCAGGGATCCGGGATTCTGGCTGCTGGACGTAACTTCGGCTGCGGCTCTTCCCGCGAGCACGCACCTCAGTCGCTCATGCGATGGGGAATCAAAGCGATCATTGCCGAATCATTCGCCGAGATTTTCTTTGGCAACTGCGGTTCATTGGGAATTCCTGCTCTGAAAGCAGCCAAGGCTGACCTTGAAAAGCTGGCCGCAGCCATCGATAAAAAGCCAAAACTGGAAATCACTATCGATCTACAGAAGCTGATTGTGGCCGCTGGCGATTTGTCATTCCCCGTGACAATGCCGGACAGCGCTCGTGACGCATTGGTCACCGGTCAATGGGACTATCTTGGTCTTTTGCTGAATGCCGCTGACAAGATCTCCGTACACTCAAAATCGGTTCCTTATTTGAATGGCTTCCGTGCGTAAGTCTCGACCCGAAATTCGAACGGAACACCGAGCGATGAATCGTATTCCGTTCCCTGTTGCAACGTCCGGCTGGCCCGTTTAAAACAATTGTGCCAGGTTGAATCGACTTTGCATCAACGTTGCTGGCATTTGACGGTCGTGCTGAAGTTTTTTTCACGCAGGGCATATTCTTTACTTTGCGTTCCCTCTTTAATCATCGGCGTCTCAATAATTGCCATAGCTACGTTCGCCAGAACGTGAGCTATTAGCCAGACGCTTTGGCAAGCGTGGCATCACATGAATACGACAGATCTTCACTTGCGGAGACTTGGCGTTTTGGCCGACAGAAGTGTGGCGAGTTTGGCGGAAAAGTATCGCATTTTTGCAGGTAAGGCGTTGTTTGATTCTGAGTAAGGCGTGCGAATCTGCACGGCGTCCGAGAATTCCCTGAAACGCACATCTCTTCAGCCCAGTTACGTGCGACAACTTTATTCAAATCGGGCAGGCAATTCTGCCGCTTGTCATTCTCGTGCGTGGAATAGAAATTGCAGTAAAAGTTGCTACTCGTGCTCTGTGAGATAGCGGTAATGGATGCGTCGCAAGGTACTGGGTTCGAATTCAGTTGAGCTCTGAAGGACTGCAAATGCATCAAACTCCACACGCTAAAGATAATTTATCAGTTTGCATGCGACATCACACGGCAAATGGGCATTATTCTTTGTTCAGTGTTATTCTCGCTTTTGCCTGTGCAGCTGGAATTCTTTTGAGCACTGGAGAAGCTCTCGCTCGAGGCCGCAGCAACTACGGTCGAAGCGCCGCTGCAGCCGCTAAGGCTCAGCGTGCCAGGATGGTCAGTAGTCTCCAGCAGCAAGTGTCTAGTGCGAGGCAGATTCTTCAAAAAGCGGAATCGCAGTCACAAATGACGCAGGCAGATTTGAGTGCGGCAACGTCTAAACTGTCCGGTATTCGAGAGGAAATTGACAACACGCATCAGGACGCTGTTGAAGCGGCAAAGACCCTTCGTGCAATTGAAGCTGAGCTGATTCTGCATCAGCCACGAGACTCTGAATATGCCAAAACTCAGGCGACCGTGGATCAGTTGAAGAACACAGTGCACGAAACGATTCATCAAGTGCTTAACCTTCCGATGCAGGAACTGAAACCAGGCAGCGACCCACGCAAGGAAGACCTGAAACTGCTCTCAATTACTCAATTGAGCACTCTGCGGGATAATCAAACTTACATTGATGCAGAAAACAGTCTGAAGGATGCGATTCGAAACCTCGCACGCATTCGTCAGAAGTTGCTTCAGAGTGATTCCGATTGGGTGGCCGCACATGAAGATCTCATCAACGCCAATCACGACAAACTGGATGGCGAAAAGGCGCGACGATTAACGGGCTCTGCGGCTGCTGGAAAGAGGCAGGAATTGCAGAATGTCAAAACTGTCGCTCAAACTGCGCAGTCAATTATTGCTTGGGGAGAACAAAGACTGGGTCAGCTTGGTGCATCTGTTCCTCAACAGAAAACAAAATCGGAATCGTCAACATCACGCAGGAAATAGCGTGAAGACAGATCCCGTTTAAATGATTGCCGCAAGAAATTTCGCGTGGTCGGACAATAGACATTGCCGGCAGACGGTACCGCAGCGATATTCCTGCTATCATGAAACGAGCCGTTCCGGGAGTGTACGCGGATCTGGTGACCGTCGCGGGCTTCAAACCCGTTGTGGCGTCTGAGAAGTCGCCAGGAGGGTTCGATTCCCTTCCACTCCCGTGGGTTGAGATTTACTCCGCCCTACAAATGACGCGAAGTCATGCGAAGCACTAGGAATTGACGCACTTTTCAACGGGTGCACCTCAGTTTCGGGTTTCGCTGATTTCGCGTCATTTTGCATGAATTCTTGTCGTTGTTGCGTAGGTTTTTGCACGCATGAAATAACAGCAGAGTCGAAGTGTGAATCGAGAGTTTGCAAGTAGTGGTCTCTGGCAACTTCCTGAGAGTTCCCCATCCACTGGCAAACAACATGGCTTGGAAACTCACCTTCCAGTTCTTTTTGTCGCGACGCCCTCAGGTTATGGGTTATCTTAAGGACGGTGAGAAATCGTGGCGATTGGAGGTCGCAAAGTGCTGAGCCCTGTCGGGTTGAAATTCCTACATCCGTTTAGCACGCCAAACTGTGGCGTAAGTTGAGAAGCCACGCGGCAGGTTGGGTTGCACTGGATCGGGTTTCTAAAAATTCTTCGGACTCGTGCCAACATTTTGGATTTACCCCGGGAATGCACTAGGATACCTCCTGTTCCAGACCTGTACATCATTTGCCCCGTAAACCTTTTAGCCAAGAAATGTTCTGAGATCCCTCAATATGCTTCTTCCAGAATTGTTCAAGACTCAGCCGTTTGTACTGTCAATCGAAATCTTTCCACCGAAAACGGCTGACGGTGATACGGCGTTGCGGAAGAATCTTCAGACTCTGATTGAGCACAATCCTTCGTTCATCTCTTGTACGTATGGAGCTGGCGGATCGACGCAGGATCGCACCTTGCATTGGTGCCGAGAAATCCAGCAGGATTTTCAGCGCCCGGCCATGACGCACTTCACGTGTGTCGGTTCGACGCGTGAACAGCTACTGTCATGGCTGGATCTGGCTGTAACAGAGGGCATTCAAAATGTGATGGCATTGCGGGGTGACCCGCCGGCAGGCCAGGAAGCGTTCAAAACAATCGAGGGTGGTCTAAGCAATGCCAATGAACTTGTGGAACTGATTCGCAAGCATCATCCCAACATGGGCATTGGTGTGGCCGGATATCCTGAGAAGCATCAGGAAGCGCCAAGTATGGACATCGATCTGCAGAACCTGAAACGCAAAGTTGATGCGGGAGCAAATGCGATCTTTACTCAGTTGTTTTTCGTCAACGAAAATTTCTTTACGTTCCGAAATCGCTGCGTTGAAATGGGAATCCAGATTCCAATTGTTCCCGGCATTATGCCTATCACCGACTTCGCACGAATTAAACGCATTACGTCCATGTGTGGTACTGTGTTTCCAGAAGCATTGGCGACGCGTCTGGAAGCCGTTCAGGATGATCCGCAGGCTCAGTTTGAAATCGGCGTCGAACATGCCATTCAGCAATGCGAAGAACTCAGAGCAGCAGGTGTTCCCGGCATTCACTTTTATGCGTTGAACAAATCCGAGGCCTGCCAAAAGATTCTGAACGCTATTCAGCCGTAATAGAAAGTGTTGAAGTGAAACTGTCGAAATCAGTTCGAACGTTCGGTTCCCTGAAGTGCAGCGTGATTCAATCGGATACGCTCGACGAAGCCATAGGTGGCCTGGTAATACTGAATCATGGATTCGGTGCATCCGGTGACGACCTGATCGATATCGGCTCGATGCTGATGGATGATTCAGCGACAATTGCTTCGAGATTTCGGTTCATCTTCCCAGAAGCTCCGATCGATCTTACGCCGATGGGGATGCCTGGCGGTCGTGCGTGGTGGCCAATTAACATGGCAAAGCTCGCGGAGATCAATCAGACACGCGATTACTCCGCACTGACGCAGATTTGTCCGCCCGACATGCCCGAAGCAACCTCACTGCTGGCAACGGCCGTTCATGAAATGCAATCCTTATTTCAAGTGGACGAATCACGAATCGTGCTCGGCGGCTTTTCACAGGGAGCGATGATCTGCACACATTTGGCGTTGTCCACCATGTTCAACCCCGCGCTGCTGGCACTGTTTTCCGGTACGCTGTTGTGTCGAGACGAATGGAGTCGATTCGCAATCGTTCACCCGCACTGTTATGTCCTGCAGTCGCACGGTTTTGAAGATCCTGTTCTTCCATTTGGGGCAGCCAGGGAACTTGCTCAGTTGCTGACGGAAGCGGGTTTTAATCTGGAGTTCACTGAGTTTCACGGAGGCCACACAATTCCGATGAATGTGCTGCGGAGATTCTCCGAACTGCTGGAGCTGGTCCGATGACACTCCGCAAATCAAAGTCTGCCCCATGGAAACCAACGGCTCCAAAGAAACCACAATCAATCCGCAAAGCGTGGAAGTACTGTCCCCGATGCGGTGTCGCGGCCGCGAAAAGCGGACAACATCCATTCGTATGCGCAGAATGTAGATTTACGCACTTCTTCGGCCCGGTCTCTGCCGTCGGTGCAATTGCAACTGATCCTGATGGACAAGTCTTGTTGCTGGTCCGGGCGAATGATCCGGGCAGAGGAATGTACGGTTTGCCCGGTGGCTTTGCTGATCCGGGAGAAACGGCAGAAGAAGCTTTGAAACGCGAGGTGCTGGAAGAAGTGCAACTGGAAGTGACTTCTTATCACTACCTCGCTTCGTTTCCTAACGAATACGTCTATCACGGATTCATTCTGCCCGTCACGGATCTGTTCTTCGTTGTCGAAGTTCGCTCCTTCGATACGATGAAACTGGCGGACGGCGAAATTTCAGCCTGGCACTTTTGTCACCCGACAAAACGCGAACTGAAACGCATGGCCTTTGACTCCAATCGCCGCGCACTGGAATTCTTTTTAAAGAGTTGTTGACTGTGTTGTACGCGCGGGAATAGATCCGCAACGTCAAGAAAGAAGTCTTGAATTGATGTCATCGCCGCGACGCCACCACCAACGATGATCGATACTTTGCTGCCATGCAGCGATCGCAGCACAGAATGCATTCGCTGGGCGAGTTCCGGAAAGCGCCAATAAGCTGCCGCCAGGTTTGGCCACTACAGGGGAAGATAGAATCATGCGCGACACAACCGGATTTTTGTCTCTGCCACTCTATTGAACAAGCCCCTTTGTAAGCTGCAGAAACGCCGTTTCCAGATTGACATCTTCTTCGCGAAACAGCGTTATCGCAAACTTAGCGTTTACAAGTTCTGTCGGAATCACACTGTAGTCCTCCACCGCAGGCTTCAGCGTGAGTTCGATCATCTTATCTTTTGTGATTGCCACCAATTCAGTGCAATCCAATTGTTCCAGCAGCTTTGCAGCATCTTCTGGCCGTTCCTTGACTCGAATATTCAACATAATCCGTTGTCGAGCTTTGCGCATCACATCAGCTACGTTGCCATCCACAATCATATGGCCCTTCTCGATCATCCCAACTCGAGTACAGACGTCGGCAAGTTCGGGCAGAATATGGCTGCTGACAATGACTGTCTTTTTCATTTCGCCAAGTCGTTTTAGTAGATTACGAATTTCAATTCGCGCACGAGGATCGAGACCACTGGCAGGTTCGTCCAGTAGTAGAACCTGCGGGTCGTGCAACAACGTGCGAGCAAGCCCGATTCGTTGCGTCTGTCCGCGCGAAAGTTCGTTGACCATCGCGTCGCGTTTAAACGACATGTCGACAAGTTCAAGTTTTTCTTCGCAGACTTTGCGGCGAGCGGGGCCTTTGATGCGATAGGCGGCGGCGAAAAATTCAAGATACTCAACCACCGTCATATCGTCATAGACACCGAAAAAATCGGGCATAAATCCAACCAGACGACGAATTTCTTCCTGATCCGTGTAGATCGATTTCCCGCACACATAGGCTTCGCCATGATCAGGATTCAATAACGTGGCGATCATGCGCATCGTTGTGGTTTTGCCGGAACCGTTCGGACCAATGAATCCGAAAACGTCGCCATCTTCCAGCTTCAGCGTGATGTCGTT
>JAYVNW010000686.1:0-2461 GCA_043758225.1 Candidatus Kuenenia sp.
CATCGCAAAGCGATGTTTCGCAATATGGCCACAAGTCTTATTCGCACTGTGCGGATCGTTGAAGGTGAAGTAGGTCAACCTAAGGTTGCCGGACGGATCATCACGACTGTGCCGAAGGCGAAGGAACTACGTCCGATCGTGGAGAAGCTTATCACGATGGCTCGTAAAGCTTTGAAAATTTCGCATGCTGCAGCACAATACGGTACTGACGCTCAACGCGGCAGTGATGCGTGGAATGCCTGGCGTAAATCTGAACAGGGTAGAAGCTGGGTGAATGCCAACGCTTCTGCTCTGGCACTGCGACGACGTGCGTTTTCGGAACTGCGAGATGACTTGGCTGTTGATATTCTGTTTGACGATCTGGCCAAGCGTTTCGCTGATCGCGACGGTGGGTATACTCGCATCGTCCGTTTGGCGGCGGTGCGACTTGGAGATGCTGGGCAACAGGCGTTGATTGAATTCGTTGGCGAACGAGACCGGATAAAATCTAGGAAGCGATCGGCCCCAGCGGTGGAACCAGTGGGTACTTGAGCTCATGAGTGGAAGCACGATATGCCCTTGCCAATGCTGGCGAGGGCTTTTTTATGCGCTAATCAGAAGCGATTATCATGCGTTTTAGTCCGGCGCAATTGTAGAAATGATTCACTGAAGCGTCGGACGATGTTATGCACGACCAATGGCAACTTTCACGTGCAGATCACGACTAGAGCTGTGATATTGTCACGGGAACCACCTAAGAGTGCAGCTTCAACTAGAATCTCTGCCAGCTTCTGAGCGTCGTCGTGTGTGGACATCAGTTGTTCAATTTCGGTATCTTCGAGCCCATCAGTAAGCCCGTCACTACAAAGCAAAAACCGGTCGCCAGACTTCGGGGTAACTTCGATTGCAGTACCTCCCGTTGCTCCGTCGCGGCTGCCAAGATATTTGTACAGGACATTGCGATAACGATGTGTTTTGGCTTCTTCCGGCGAGATGGTGCCGGCATCCATCAGCGCTTGTGTCAGCGAGTGATCAACCGTCATTTGCCTTAGTCGTCCGCTACTAAATTCGTAGGCGCGACTGTCTCCGACGCCAATAAAGAAGAAGCGATCGTTGACTCGGGTCATCATTACGACGGTCGTACCCATATTTCGCAGACCGGGGTCAGTTTCACTGAGCGCGATGATCTCGGAGTTTGCGTATGCGATTGATTTTTCAAGTGCCTCATTAACGGACTTAGTGCTCGATTTTTCGAAATCGAGCAATTGTTCAAGTCGACGAGGTATCAGCTCAATAGCAAGCGCGCTTGCACGTTCGCCTGCACTCTGACCACCCATTCCGTCGGCGACAATAGCGTAACGCTGCTGCTTATCGACGACGCAACTATCTTCGTTGTTATCGCGATAGTTACCGGTGATGCTGACGTGACCAATTTGAAACGCAACCATTGACATATCCAGAGTTCATGGGAAAGCCAACCAACGACGAATCCTCAGATCAATCAGCGTTCCGGATGAGTACCGCCGTCGCTACCAACTTATTTCGCCGATTCTCTGCAAGCAATTGCGAATTGTTTCTGCATCGAGCTGCAAACGCAACACTGGAAGGCAAATCATTGCAATCTTGGCGCTATCGTGTCAGCCCACACCAGAAAGTGAACAAGTATTCCGAAGTGAAGTGAACCGGGCTGAAATGGGTAATACCGGTTTGGCTGTCGGTCGTGTTAAGATCTGGTCTGGGCTGCAGCAAAGTTTGAGTTTCGTTTGGACATTGATCAGGTGAGAGCCGTCGACAGTATGGATGAATACTGTGTCCTCATGCTGCTCTGGATGTTCAGTCCATTTCAGATTGCCACAATCACAGCGGCCAAAGCCGACGCGATGCCCTGTCATCCCGTGCGACTGGTCGTCGTTTTTGCGTCGGAGCAGACTCGTCGCGGCAGCCGGGCGATCGGTTCGAGGACAGGTCCATCGTGTGGCGGAAAACTACGTTTGGCCACGGATCTGCTGACGATTACTGCGGAACTGATCACAGAGGCATACCTTTTAAGATGGCTGATTGAAGCCTGCCAGGCTGACTGCAAATCAAGCGCTGGCTTGTTTCAACTTACCGCGATCGGCCGACGGTCCACAGGTCGGTCTCGAAGAGCCTCACTTGTGGAAACAACGACGATTTTACCATCGGACTGCAATGCAATTGCATTGGCGGAATCGTCACCCTCGGAGAGCAGCGTCACGACAGTGTTGGAAGTGCCAAATGTTGTGTCCCCGGTGAATCATCATTAAGCGAGACAAGCATGATGTTGTCGTATGCTCGAACGCTTAAGAAGTGCGATTGCGAATAGGTCGCAGCGAAGTGCTACTGCAACAGCAAGGTACCATTACTACGCACCAACGACGACTGCCGCGCGACTTATGTGGATGAAGTGCTGGATGATCTGTTAATAATCTGGCAAGGATTCGGTTAACGCCACTACAGCCGA
>JAYVNW010000687.1:0-5739 GCA_043758225.1 Candidatus Kuenenia sp.
ACCAACAGCTGTTGCGTCAGGCTCATGCGCGAATGCGGCGGCATTTCGAAACCGCGAAGCTCCACCAGTCCGAGCCGACCTGCGGCGTGATCCGGCGAGTACAACTTGTCGATGCAGATTTCTGCGCGGTGCGTGTTACCGGTCAGATCCACCATCAGATTGCGAAACATGCGATCGACCATCCAGTTTGGAACCCAGCCGACACCGGGTTCCGGAACCTGCTGAAAGGCGATCTCCATTTCGTACATCGCATCGTCGCGACCTTCATCGACGCGCGGCGCCTGACTTGTCGGACCGATAAACAGTCCGGAAAACAAATACGATAACGATGGATGGTTGTTCCAGAATCCAATGAAGCTGCGGAGCAAATCCGGACGCCGCAGAAACGGGCTGTCGCCGGGCGTTGCGGCTCCGAGCACCAGATGATTTCCGCCACCGGTTCCCGTATGGCGACCGTCCATCTGGAACTTCTCAGTGCCCAGGCGGCACAGGCGAGCTTCTTCGTAGACGGACGTCGTAATGTCCTTCAACTCTTCCCAGTCGTGAGCCGGATGCACATTGACTTCGATCACTCCAGGATCCGGGGTCACCTTCAGCATCTCAAGACGAGGGTCGAACGGCGGAAGATAGCCTTCGATGATCACTGGCGTCTGCAGAGATTCAGCGGTCTCTTCAATCATCGCAACCAATTCCAGATAGTCTTCCAGCGTCCCGACAGGCGGCATGAACACGCGAATCTGCCCGTCGCGCGGTTCGATGCACAAAGCTGTACGTACGATGTGTCCTGTCGATTGCAGATCGTTCGTGTAGTCGTCGCTGAATTCTTCGGGATCGTCAATCAGACCCAGTCGCTGCATCACTTGCTGCTGCATCGGAGCATCCGCTTCGCGTTTCTCAGCGGCCAGGCGTTCCTGAGCCGTCTTGCGAATCTCGGCGTAACCAGGCAACGGTGCGCGGTCGGCAAATGGATCGCGAGTATGGACATGAAGATCGGTGCTGCCTGTTACTGGAAGTGATTCCAGCGGCAAACGCAGTCCCATTGGCGAATCACCAGGGATCAGGAACAATTTGTGGGATCGAAATGGCCAGTATCCGCTCGTCCATTTTGCATTCGCCTGCCACCATGCGCGAGTCAACGGCAGTACAAATCCGACTGGTCGGCTGACACCGCGTTCCAGCGCGCGGCTGAGACGTCGGCGATCTTCATCGGCATCCGGATCGAATGTGCGTGGATCGACATCGACCGGCATTCTATTTTCGATCTCGAGCATGTGGAACATGTCCTCGTACGCCGGTCGAATCCAGCGATCGTCGACGTGCAGACGGTCGACCAGTTCACACATGAAGGCCGCAGCCATTTTTTCATCAGCGACGGGTTTTGTGGCGTCTGCTTTTCCAGCTGTGAGACCCAAGTCTGCCAGCAATGCCGGATTCTTCCAGATCGGTTGACCGTCCCGACGCCAGAAACAGCTGTACGCCCAACGAGGCAACGATTCGCCGGGATACCATTTGCCTTGGCCATAATGCAGCAATCCACCTGCCGCGAATTTCCCACGCAGGCGACGAATCAATTCATCCGACAAATGTTGCTTGTGCGGACCGACAGCCGCGGTATTCCATTGATCGCTCTCCATGTCGTCGATGGATACAAATGTCGGTTCACCACCCATTGTCAATCGCACGTCTTCTGCATTCAGACGACGATCGACTTCTGCTCCGACAGCATCAATTTTTTCCCAGGTCTTTTCCGTATAAGGCTTCGTGACGCGCGGATCTTCGTGGATTCGCGTGACGGTCATTTCAACGCTGAATTCAACTTCCGACTTTTCAACTCCACCGGAAATCGGTGCGGCCGTTTGCGGCGTCGGTGTGGCGGCCAGCGGAATATGCCCTTCGCCGGTGAGCAATCCGGATGTCGGATCCAGCCCCACCCAGCCTGCACCGGGAAGAAAAACTTCGGTCCATGCGTGCAGATCAGTGAAGTCATTCGTTGGACCTTCCGGTCCTTTGAGAGGCTTCAAATCTGCCGTCAATTGAATCAGATATCCCGACACGAATCGCGCGGCGAGTCCAAAGCTGCGCAGCAGATGTACAAGCAGCCATGCCGAATCGCGACACGATCCCGATCGCTTTTCGAGTGACTCTTCCGGAGTCTGAACGCCGGGTTCCAGGCGAATCAGATAACTGATGTCACTCTGAAGTTTCTGATTTAACGCGATCAGAAAATCGATCGTACGTCGCGGCGAAGCGTCAACAGTCTGGCGGTATACGTAGAATTCGGCCGTCTTGCAGCAGGGTTCCAGAAACGGCTTCAGATCCACGGCCAATTCTTCGGCATAGTGAAACGGAAACTGTGTTGCATCTTCTTCCAGAAAGAAGTCAAACGGATTGATCACCGTCATGTCGGCGACAACATCGACGGAGACTGAAAATACATCCGTCTTGTCGTGGAAGATCAGTCGAGCGAGATAGTTTCCGTGCGGATCCTGCTGCCAGTTGATGAAATGATTTTTGGGCTCAATGGTCAGGGAATAGGCGTCAATCGGCGTCCGGGAATGCGGAGCAGGCCGCAGTCGCACAACCTGAGAGCCCAGAGTGACAAGTCGATCGTATTGATAGACAGTCTTATGATGCAGCGCAACTTTAATTGGCATTTGGTAGCTCAGACGCGAGCGGATGAAAACTGTCATGCCTTCGCCGACCGCGCCACAAACGAACGATCATCGGTCTGCACACGCGTGGTGCGCACGCTCCTGGATACCGAATCATTCGCTGACAACGGGAACACGAAATCTGAGGACAGCATCCGAACCGCAATCGATCCTTTCGAAAAACCACGTAACGGCCATCGCCTGGCTCCGGCAGGATCGTAACAGACGTTCCCTGGCACTGCACAGAAAATCGTCCTGACAATCTGCCTGGTTTGCGGAGTTTCTCGCCAATGCCGATGCAGCTCAACCGCTGAAGCAGTACAGAATCGAACCCCCACGGCGAGCGGAGCGACGTCAGTCACCCGATTGGTGCCACATCTCTTTGCCGATGATGCTCCCACTCTGCGATGCATCCCGGTCCGCAGCTAGCGCTGTCTCAGAAACACAGACGAACCAATAAGCTGAGATCGTCGGACTACGCTGGCACAAAATTTCGCAGGTACGTATGGCTCTGCTGAAGTGACTTGATGCGTTCGACCAGGCTGCCTTCGTAGGCGCGGTCTTCGACTTCGACGCAGACCGGGCCGCGGTAGCCGCAGTCGGTGAGTGTCGAGAAAAACTGCCCCCAGTTGACGTCGCCCATGCCCGGCAATTTGGGTGTGTGGAATTTCCCCGGGTGCGCCATGATTCCAACTCGATCCAGACGATGGCGATCTATTCGTACGTCTTTGGCGTGAATGTGAAACAGCTTGTCACTGAACTCACGCATGGGGGCCAGGTAGTCCATGTGCTGCCAGATCATATGCGACGGGTCATAGTTCAGTCCGAAGCAATCGGAATCAATGTCTGTAAACATGCGTGTCCAGATTTCGGGCGTCGTTGCCAGATTCTTTCCGCCTGGCCATTCATCGGCACTAAACAGCATTGGGCAGTTTTCGATGCCAATGCGGACTCCGCGATCTTCCGCCAGATCGATGAGTGGCTGCCATGTTGTCAGAAATCGTGGCCAGTTGTCATCGACCGACAGATTCCAATCGCGGCCGACAAACGTGTTTACGTGTGCGAGGCCAAGGCGATAGGCCGCTTCAATCACGGCTCGCAAATGAGCGACAGCTGCGTCCGCTTCGGCGGCAACCGGGCTGAGTGGATTCGGATAATATCCCAGGGCGCTGATCAGGACGCCGGTAGTTTCCGTTGTGGCTCGGATGTGGCCTATGAGCTGTTCCGTAATCGGCGCCACATCGATGTGACTGACACCCGCATAGCGTCGTTCAGCTCTTCCGGCGGGCCAGCAACACACTTCCACGCAGTCGTAACCAATCTCCTCCGCGATTTGAAAGGTTCGGTCGAAGGATTGTTCAGGAAGGATGGCACTTACGAATCCAAGTTGCATTTTTCGGTACTTTCGTGAATTGCAGGAAGGCAAGCGGCAGATATAGAGGACGCGGCGAGTAACAGGTAGGACAGCTTCCAGCCTGTCTTCTGCAAACAGACAGGCGTGGAAGCCTGTCCTGCGAGCAGAAATTCGCAAATTATTTATCGAGCGATCCTAAGTGTGCAGATGTGAAACCAGGGGATTGACATCGCCCGCTCACCTTAGAGTAGCAGAAAGATGAATCAGGTTTCAGACCGACGTTATTTTTTGGCTTCACCAGAATCCTGCGGATACAGAATGAGGCGGTCATGACACAGCACGATCAGATCCATGCGTCCGTCTGAAGTCACATCCACGACAATTCCTTCACGGGGTTCCGTGCCCCGATTTTCATCGGAAGACACCAATCGTTTTTCTTCGAATACTCGGAAGTGCGTCGCTTCCTTGATGCCACTGTCTGGTGTGAATTTCAGGATCTCCAGACCATCGATACTTGTGTCGATCACAGTCAGATCCACTTGGCCGTCTCCGTTGATGTCGCCCACGATCACGTCTGCAGGGTAGCTGGATTCGCGATCAGATTCGAATGAGGCCAGTTCTTCCATTTCTGAATCCGATCGACCGGAATACAGGACCGAAAAATGTTGAGCCCCAACCAGAAGTAAGTCGCTGCGGCCATCGCCATTAAGATCCGCGACGAATGAGGAACTGAACTGCATGGCACCGAGATCAACTTCCTTCCAGGGGCGGTACACGCCTTCTTCCTGTCGCAGGACTCGCAGTTTACGCACGCCCGTATCCACCAGGACAATTTCTTCGCCAGGCTGTTGGTCCAGATCAAGAACGGCGACACCTTCGAGGCTGGCTGATGTTTCGCCAGCGTTGAATTGGTCCTCGACTTTCCAGCCATCAGCACCGAACGACATTGAACGAGCGAACGAATCACGGGCAACGAGTAATCGGTCGTTCTGCACAAATGTTCTGCCGGCGGCAGAGACGCCCAGATCGAGCCGCGTTTTATCCTGCGCGACCTCAAGTGAACCATCGTCCTTTTGAAGCAATACCTGAACGCCGGCTTTTGATGTTCCGGTTGGAATCGACAGTAAGTCTGTTCTACTATCGCCATTAGCGTCCATGCGTACCAACCGAACGCCGCGACTGCCGACAGCTCCGGCGAGTTCGATCTTCTGGCCATCGTTTGCCGGTAGCCATTCTTCAGCGTCGTTTCGCACGAGTCGTTGAAAAGTCAGTTTGCTGCTAGCGCCAGTGCCCGTCGTCAGAGCGACAATGATCTGGACTTTCTCCCCGGAATTCAGTACATCGATCGCCGCGAATTCACTGCCATCGGGCTTTTTGAGAATCGTCTCGGGAAAGGTGATGCGGCCGTCTGCAAAGTGGCTTTTCGCAATCACACCTTCTTTGCCGCTCATCAGAACCAGATCCAGCACACCATCCGCATCAAGATCCGATGCGGCGATGTCGGTCACGCCAAGGAGGCCTGGAAATGTTTCCGCCATGCCGAGTCCGTCAATTCCATTTTGGCGGTAGAGGAGCAGTTGAGCCTGTTCAGCATCGGTCACCACCACGTCCATCAGTTTGTCGCCATCGACATCACCAATCGTGACAGCTCGATCGCGACTGGCACCGGAGGGACCGATGCCATACTGCAACAATCGAGAAGGCACAGTGCCGTCTTTCAGTGTTGCCGGCTGA
>JAYVNW010000688.1:0-2025 GCA_043758225.1 Candidatus Kuenenia sp.
TTCCCGAACGCGTTCGCCCGCACGTCACGTCCGCAGCGCCTATTGAGGATTTTATTTTCGTGAAACTGGATCGCTGGTCATTGGCCGAGACGGGATCTCCCGTGTATCCGGAGAGGAGATTTCAGCGTGAGGTCATCCGTCAGGTGCTGACCGAATTTTCGGATGCCGATGAGTTTCGGGTGATCATTTCCGAACCAGAACGCTGGCGTTGGTGGCGTCGAGTCAACCGAACTCTAACGACGCGGGAAGAATTGATGGCCGAATGATGTAGAGCGAGTCGCAAGACCCGTCCTGATCAAACAATAATCAAGTCCGGACCGGTCCGAACACCCGTCCTGCGGAAAAACAGACTCGGCCAATCGCTTGACAAAATTTACGGCACCGTTTCATCTTTCGATTGAAAGGACGATGTTTCAACGGTGATATCATTCGCGGGAGGTACAGGGGATTTGTCATTGAATCCTTGTGGCAGATTACCATCCTCGACGAACTCTTCGATGAGTTCTTTGCGACGTTCGGCCACCGCGCGGTCGAATTCGTTCAGCATGTCCAGTGCCTGGTCGCGGCGTGTGACGAGCCCGATAATCAAATACTGAGTAATCGCCAACAGATAACACGCCCAGCCAACCATCCACCGTTCTCGACGGCGTTCGAATTGAGCGACGGCCTTTGTCATCGCAGTTATTTCTGGTTCAATGTTGCGAATCTGGTCCATCGAGGCGATACACAGAAAGGGCGATAGATTGCAGCAACGCTCACAACTGGACCACGCCATGACAAAGTCATGCCGAAAGAGGTCCTCGCGATATTCATTCACCGACGGCAACTGTGCGCCTACGATCGCACACATCATTGCTAATACCGGTGACGAACGGCTTAGATGTCGGCATCCAATCCCCTTGACGAACTTCCACTTCATTCGCCAGAACTGACGAATGAAGTTCTCGCCTTTCTGGAGTCGTGGAGGACCGGGGTGCATGACGGCAAACAGCTCCTGGTCGGGCATCGCTTCAATAACGCCGATGGCCAGCATGAGTCGCAGTCCCATCGTGAACCAGTCCGCGCGGTCCAGCCAATCAACATTCTGAACCCACCAGAAAAGCAGATGTTCCATATTTGCGGTCGCGGCCAGCAACAGCAGAGCACCGCGAAACCATTCTTCCAGATCCTTCTCCAGTTCTTTGTCCAGCGTGTGGAGGCGAAAGATCCGCTTCAGAATAAATCGAAAGATTGGAATCGCAATCAGACCGACAATCAAGCGTGTGAATGGCTTGAGGATTCCTCGCAGAATCGGCAAATCGAGAATGATCCGAAACAAGCTTCCCAACGAACCGATTTCCTTGAACGAAAAGGGGCGGAGCCAATAGTAAACATGACGTCGAATCTAAAAACGAACGGAGTTCATGGGCACGGTTCGACTTCACGTTTATAAACTGTATCTTGTGTGCTGCTCAGCGACCACAGAGTTTCGAACTGTTCTCTAATCTCCACACAGACGAACCGTCAGTTGTTCCAATTCAAATTAAAGGTTTTTCTATGCTCGGTTTCGCCGGTGAAACGGAATTCGATCTGCGTTTTCGGTTATTCGATATCCCCGTTCGAATTCATCCGATGTTTTGGCTGTCGTCTGCCTGGATGGTCTGGGACGGGAATAATCTCCCGTTCACTGTACTGGGAGTACTCTGCATTTTTGCGGCGATTCTGGTGCATGAACTTGGTCATGCTGCAACGATGCGTCTATACGGGTATCCGTCAGAGATAGTGTTATATTTTCTTGGTGGTTACGCGACAGCCACATACTTATCCCCGGGACGAAACATCCGCATGTCAGCCGCCGGCCCGATCGCTGGACTCGTGTTCGCAGCCGTCGTCTACGCAGTCATGTGGGCGACTACCGAGAATCCCGTGGAATTTCTCCTCGGTCGTCGAACGGCAATTTCATACATGCTTCGAGTGACATTATTTGTTGCGATCTTTGTGAACGTCTTGAATCTGCTCCCTTGTCTGCCACTGGACGGTGGTCGC
>JAYVNW010000689.1:0-3451 GCA_043758225.1 Candidatus Kuenenia sp.
GACCGGCAGTCGATGGGAATTCTGATTCATTCACAATTCGCACATTACGGTCGTTGCTGTATTGCTCCAGCTTGACGCTTCGCCAGTCACCGGGACGCGCAACTTTCGCCCCTGTCGTATCATCCAGGCCGTCGGGAACAAGGATAGCCGGAGCGGCATTGTTGCGCAGGTCAACTTTGCCGATGCCGTCATTGTTCGTATCAAGAACAGGGAAGCCCTCCTGATCGAAACCAGCTCCGACAGAATCATCGTAAAGTGATGTCAATATAACGGGGAAGCCAGGCGCGCCAACAATCTGAACTGTGCCACCGATACGGTCATCAATCTCCAATGGATTTCCACCAGCAGTAAAACCAGCATTCGCCCCTTGAAGCTTCACGACCAGACTTGCAGTTTTTGAACTCTGCAAACGCAGACCACCGTAGGTCTGTAAATTGCCAACGTAAATCTCATTGCGCACCACATGCACAATTTCGGTGTCATCAAACACGACTTGAGTTTCAAGTGTGCCGCCGCGAACTTCCATCCCGTTGATGCCGTTGTTCTGGATCGTATTATTTCTGATCAGTGCACCAATATTGTCGTCAAACTGCGAGAAACGCTGAATCAGTCCGGTACTGCGACCTGGATCGGCATTCCCAAACGAATTGAGTGAATTCACATCAATGCTGATCACATAACTGCCAGCCGTGCTGTTATCACGGAATGTGTTTCCAACGATTGTTGGTTGAGCACCACGAACAAAGATTGTTGCCGCACTGTTTGCGCCCCGTCCATTCCTGGACGCTGAAGATCCAATCGCGCCGACGCCGCTGGCGTTCAATTCCAAGCGGGAATTCGCAAGGCGAAATGTCGCTTGATGAACTTCGATGATATTGAATTCGTTCGAATCTCCTTCAATCGGAGTCGATCCGCCACCGTAGCGCAAAATTGCGTGGTCGATGTTGCCATTCGACGTTGCATTGAACACAATTCCGCCCCAATTGCCTGGCGAAGGTGTCGATGTCAGTTGATTGTTTGTTGTGTCAAATGTTCCGCCGATTCCGTATTGGTCATCCAGCAGCGAAGTGAAAATGATCGGCCGCTCTGCTGTGCCTTCTGCGATGACATTCGCGTTGCCGATCTGGCTTTCGATTCGCGAACCTGCAAACTTAACAACAGTCCCTGGATCAATTGCCAGTCGTCCGCTCAATCGAGCTGCGCCATTCAATGAACCGCCGGGATTGCCTGTGATGATCAGGTTTTCTGAAATGACGTGCACAATATCGGTGTCATTGAAACGGGCATTCACGTCCAGAGTGTCAATCGGCTTGCCAAGCAGTGTGCGAATGCGAACAGTCAGGCCGTTCACGCTGTTGTCTGTCAGAATGTTGCCGTGTATCTCTGGCCCGATTCGATTCAGGGAATCATCAAACGAGTTTGGATTTGCAGAAACTGCAGAAGCTGAACTGAATCGAATCGTGTTGTAAGTAATTGTTGGACGAGCTGTGTCCAAATGGATGGGCGAATAGACAGATATCACGGAATTGACCGAGACCTGCCCACCGCCATACGTGATATTGGCGTGATTGACGGTGCTCAGGAAAATGCCTTGCGGCTCAAAGTCCGAAGTGTCGCGGAAGACGACACCGCCCCAATTGCCGCCTGCCGGTGCCGGAGACACTCCATTGGAATCTCCTCCCAGTGAATCATTCAAATAAGAAGTCAGATACACCTGATCCGTCGGAGTGCCAAGCACCTGAATCGCACCGAAGCTTCGATCGGTCCCCTGGGCTGATGTTCCCGCATCGATATTTGCCGACTGCAACTTGATTACCGCAGCTGCGTCGATCATCAAAGTCGTATTGTACGGAACTTCCAGAGTGCTTCCGTCCGCAAGAGTGGCTCCGGAAGTACTGATACCAACCAGATATGGGCGAGCATCGGCTGCAGTGAGTTCGTTACCGTCAGTCCCGCCATTTCCAACCACGCGGACAATACTGCCAGACGTGACTATTGCGGCATTGATTGCATCCGAGATCAGGTTATACGGCGCAGCAAGCGTACCTGTTCCGCCTGAAGCAGCGGCCTTGTCGACAACGATTGTGTTTGCAGATCGGAACCAGAAAGAGAATTCGCCACCAGCTTCACCATTGGCGTCACCGTCAAATTCTGTCCCGGTTGCATCGACCATCTTCTCCACAGCGACGGGATTGAAATTGAGTTTCAATTGGTAAGCACCGTCTGTGGTGCCGCCAAAACCTGTATCAGAAATCGCCGGATTGTAGTCGGCATTTCCAGTGCTGCTGACGCCGATATAGTACGTTCCCGGTTGCAGATTCAGGCCAATAAACGAGTCTGCACTGTAGTAGTTGTCATTCTGAGAAATCAAATTCTTATTGCTGTCATACAGTCGTAGCACGCTGTCCAGATTGCTGTTTTGTCGCTGTGCAACGGTTTCAGCCGTAAAGGCACCAGGCTTTGTCAGTGTAAACCGATACATGTCGATGTCAGTCGCGTCCGGCGAAAGAATTCGCTGGATGTTTACGATGTCAACCGGCGTTGGATAAACTGGTTCGCGTACCGGTCCAGATACATTAGGATCTTCGCCAGCCCCCATTACCGAAATGGCATCGTAGGAGTGGTTGAGCCCAAGCGAATGACCAATTTCATGGATTGCCACGGCGAACCACGCTCCACCGTACTCACTTGCTCCGTAGTCGGCGTTCCCGTTGATGATGGCCAAACCGCCGTTCGCCATTCCTCCTGCGGCATTTGGAGGAACCAGCGGACCAAAAGCTCGCAGGTCACCCGTCACAATCTGCAATCCAGAGCCAGAGGTTTCTTGCGCAACGAACCCAGACTTCTTCGACCACAGTTCCATGATCTGGCGAGCCAGCAGTTTTTGGTTTTCCGTGATCGCATTGTGAAGGACGTTGCCAAACGGATCCGTTCCATAGACGTCACCAAAGAAGTACTGCCGAACGACAATTGAACCAGGAACGCTGGGCGTCTCTCCTGACGACCCAACGTGATTCTCTGTGTTGGTTGGGGATATTGGAATATCCCGATGGAATGGGTCATCAATTCCGCCTGGAAACGGTGGCTGCGCAATGGATTGCGGCTGAATGAGCGAATTGATCGTAACTTGAGTCGTGCCAAGCACTCCGACTTTGTTTGCCGTGACAAAGCTGGAATTGTCATCCGGCGTGAGAATGGAACTCGACGTCAGTGCATACGAACCCGTGGTCGTTCCGCCAATCGCACCAGCTCCCGTCGCAGGCGCGTACGCTACGTTCCCACTGCTGCTGATCCCAAGGTAGTAAGTTCCAGCCGCCAGCGAAGTCGAAAGCGTCTCAGCCAAACCGGGCCCACTAGTGCCGCAACTCATAGTTGTTAGGACACCAGAGCGGAAGTCAGCGGTTGCGCTAGTCTTTTTGCCCAGTTTTCCTTCCATGTGTTTGGTCGTTGG
>JAYVNW010000690.1:0-2802 GCA_043758225.1 Candidatus Kuenenia sp.
GGCACATCTGAAGATGGGCTGCGAGAGGCGGTCGAAGTGATTCGATCTGGTGCGATCGGCGACGTAGCAGAAATTCACGTCTGGACAAATCGTCCGATCTGGCCGCAGGGCATTGGTCGACCAGCTGGCGAAGACAAAGTGCCTGACTACCTTGATTGGGATTCGTGGATCGGGCCTGCCAAGATGCGTCCTTATAAAGAAGGCATCTATCACTCATTCAAATGGCGAGGCTGGGCTGATTTCGGTACTGGTGCCTTGGGTGACATGGCTTGCCACACAACCAACATGCCTGTGATGGCTTTGGAACTGTGGGATCCGATCGCTGTGACGGCTGTTAAGAATCCCGGCATCTTCGAAGGTGAGACTTATCCAGGTTCATCGACACTGATGTTCGAGTTTCCCGAACGCAACGGCAAAGTTGCGTGTAAGTTCTACTGGTATGATGGCGGCAACCTGCCATCTGACGATTTGATCGCTCATTTGCCAGAAGCATTCCGCAAACGCATCGAAGAACAGAAAAAGGGTGGCGGCAAAACCAGCGCGGCTTTGATCGTTGGCAGCAAGGGCATGCTGTTGTCAGAAAACGACTACGGTGCTCAGTACACTCTGCTGCCGGAGCCTGATTTCAAAGGTTTCAAAAAGCCAGATCAGTCGCTGCCTCGAATTCCATTCAAGGGTGGCACAGACGAGCGACAGAAGTGGGAATTCGTGCAGAGTTGCCGAGGCGAATACGAGCCTGGCACGATGTCGAACTTTGGCTATGCGGGTCGCCTGACCGAAACGATCCTCGTCGGCAATCTTGCGGTGCGAGCCGGAGAAGGCCAGCGAATCGAGTGGGATGCCAAGAACCTCGTCAGTACTAACCTCCCAAAACTCAACCAGTTCGTTCAACGCGAATATCGCGAAGGCTGGACTCTGTAGGCTAGGGAAGCCACTCATCGAGACATATCCGAAAAGCCCGGTGTCAAAAGATGCCGGGCTTTTTTGCTGTCCGAAGACACCGGAATCGCTGGTTGGGGGGTGGAAAGCGAGTGAATACTGAAGTCGAATCTTGCTTTCGCCACCGAACGCGGGAAAATGCCAGACTAAACGAGGCAGAACCTGTATCACGAGTGTAACCATCGGGAATTCCGTGCAGGATTTTGTGGCCAGAGTAGACATTAGATTCTGTCGGGACGGCGTCGTTTGATACTTGGTTCTCAAGTTCTGGTTTGAGTCCGCCTTCCGCAATGCAGTTTTTGGGGAGTTCCGTCAGCGTGTTTCTGATTTCAAATCTGCGGATGAATTCCCCATTGTTTTTGTGGTGCGTCTTGGTTTGCACCAGCGTCTTAACTGTTGTCTGTTCGACAGCCGAAACACGCGGCCAGGAGTTGAAGGAAATTTCAGTGGTGTCGCCTCAATCTGTTTCTCCGGCAGCAAGCACGCCACCTCAGGTCACGCCAGCCGTTACGCCGGCAACTGAAACTCCTCCAGGAGCACCTCCATCCGGGACCGCACCCGGCGCAACACCAGTGACCTCCGATGCGGCCGCATCGCCAACAACGCAGAATACGGTTAAGCGTCCGACTGCTGAAAAGTTTGTACCGCAGAAGATTGATACTGAGATTCGCAAAAATCCGGACGGGAAAGTAGCGTTCAACATCATTGGTCAATCTTGGGAAGCAGTCCTGCAGTGGCTGGCCGACGGGTCGGCATTGTCTCTGGACTGGCAGGAGCTCCCCGGTGATTCGCTGAACTTGATCACGACGCGAGAATACTCGATGGAAGAAGCTCGCGATCTGATCAATCGCCATTTATTGATGCGTGGCTTCACGATGATCGTCAACGGCGAAGTCATGTCTGTCGTGAAGGTCAAAGACTTGAATCCGGCCATGGTGGCCCGTGTGTCGCCGAAAGATCTTTCGACGCTGCCGGATCACACGATCTGCAAAGTATCGTTTAATCTCGACTGGCTTGTTGCTGACGAAGCCGTCGAAGAGCTTAAACCGATGCTCAGCACTGCCGGTCAGATTCACAAGCTCAGCAAAACGAATCGCCTTGAAATTCTGGATACCGCCGTTAGTCTGCGACAAATCTGGGAACTGCTGCAGGATGAACAATCTGAAAGTGGTGATGATCAATTGGTGAAAGCATTTCATCTGGATCACCGTCGAGCTGAAGACGTAATTCGACTCTTGCGAGAGTTGCTCAAACTGCAACCACCAGCCGGTGAAGGTGCTCAAAACGTCGGCGTTGGTATGGACCCGAACATGGTGATGCAGATGATGCAGCAAATGCAGCAGCAAATGCAGCAGGCAGGAGTTCAGCCGGGTGCTGCGGGAGTCAAAGCTCCCAAGGAAACACGGCTGGTTCTAAATCAAAGGGAAAACACGATTCTGGCGATTGCGGCACCCGATCAAATGGCAGTGATCGAGCGGGCTGTGAAAGAGATTGATGTGCCACGTGGCGGCGAAAGCAGCCTGCTGCAGAATATCAATCGCATGAAGATTTATCGGCTCGAATCGGTCGATCCACAAACGCTTGTCGATCTGTTACAGCAATTGGGTGACCTCGATCCTGGCACGGTGTTAAAGGTCGATAAGAGCAAACAGGCGATCATGGCCTGGGCGACGTTGTCTGACCATCTGACGATTACGACTTTGGTCGAAAAGATGGATCAGTCGTCCCGACAATTCGAAGTGATCACGTTGAAGCGGCTTGATGCAGAATATGTGGCTGGCACGATTCGCATGTTATTCGATGCGGAACCAAAAGAGGAAAGTGGGAACAACAACCGGCGATTTTACGGTTACTTCGACTTCA
>JAYVNW010000691.1:0-5744 GCA_043758225.1 Candidatus Kuenenia sp.
CAGCGAATTCAGCGACGCAAAAAGTGTGTTTGCTGGGTGCTGCAAAGGATTGACGCAGGTTTGACGGGACGCAGATTGCATCTGCGTGGTCCTGTGACAGAAGGGGACGGGCAAAGGGAGTCGAAAGGGGCGTCGTAGAGTATCTGATTACCGAAAGATGACTCAAGAGGACTTCGCACTTTGAATTCTCTTGCCAGTCGCCGCAGACCGCCTGTCTTACCGCTCGCCTATTGCACTTCTTTGGCAACCTTCAGAATTTGCAGAATCGCGATTGCTTTATCCAGTCCACCGACAGAGTTTGAAAACGCCACGGCCTTTCGAATGTCGCTGATGCCGACGTTGCCGCTGGATGATTGATCGTCGGCGGCCTTGATCTTTGTCTTCGAAGGTGGAGTTTCGTCTTCGTGAACGACACTTGCTGCCGATTCAAGAGCGTCTTTGGTTGCCGCAGATACTTCTGCCGAAGGATCCTCGATTTCAGACAACGGTTTCTTTGCGCTCAAATTCTTTTTGGCCATGTTCTGTTCTTGTTCTGGTGGTTAATGATAAGTCGGTTTGAATGACAGGTCGGTTTGAATAGCAGACTATATCGCATCCGCGAGTGGCATTCGACCAGAATTCAAACTGTCCTGGAAACAGCTTGCCGACGTGCAGCGATCGAATGCAGGGTGGCCGAGGTTGGAGGGCGATCGTCGGAAACCCCGGGGCCTCTTTCGCTGCGCGCAGTCGAGCCCCTGCCACCCGAACATTGAATTCGCAACTGGTCCAACTCTATTCAGGGACAGGCTTGCGTTTCTGAGCCAGCAGCCATTCGTAGAATTCTGGATTGTTGTACGTTTCCGTCCATGAATCGTGGCCGGCTTCGGGATAGACCGTCAGTTTGGGGGCACCACCTTTCTTCTTCATGGCATCAATCATTTCTTCGGTGCGTCTCAGCGGCACGCCTTCATCCTTGGCGCCATGAAAAGCCCATGTTGACACATTGGCAAATCTTCCAGCCCAATAGGGTTCACCGCCGCCACAGATTGGAGCCAGAGCAGCGAAGCGTTCCGGCGTGTATGCGGCGAGTCGCCATGTGCCAAATCCGCCCATGCTCAAACCCGTGACACAGATGCGATCCTGATCGACCTTGTATGTTTCCGTGATGTCATCGAGCAATGCAGTCAATTCATTCGGCTCCCACGAGACATCTTTTCTGCACTGCGGCGAAACGACAATAAACGGAAACTCTTTGCCTTCACTGATCAACTTTGGCGGACCATGCTTCTTCACCAGTTCCAGATCGCTGCCGCGTTCGCCGGATCCGTGCAGAAACAAGACCAGTGGCCATGATTCTTTCGCGTCATAGTCTTTCGGTAGATAGAGCAAATAGTCCATCTCAACGGGGATTTTGACGCTGAGTCGCTTTGGCGTTTGAGTTGTGTCGTCCGCAAATGAACTCACTGAACCCAGCACGGCAGCACACAGAAGCATTAAGAGAATTCGAGGCATAGGTGTTTCCACGCAAAATGTTGTTCGCTGAATTTGCACTTCCGCACAGATGCGTGACTATCTGCCTTCGCGCAGTCGGTCACCCAGAAAATTGTCCAATTCCGGGATGGCGTAAATCTTGCTGATCGTTTCATTTAGTTCGTAGGGCACGCGGTGGAATTCCACGAGGTCACCATCGACTGTAACGTAAGACGAACGCGGATCATTATTGCGAGGTTGTCCGACAGAGCCCACGTTGATCATGACCTTTTGCTTTGTCAGTTTGTACTTGAAGTCGATTTCTTCAGGAGCAAAAAACTCCAGTGTATCAGTGAAAACGCCAGGGATGTGCGTGTGTCCCTGAAAACAATACTGGTCGATCAATGCGAAGATCTTTTCCATCTTTACCTGGTTGTAGATGTCGTCCGGAAAGACGTATTCATTCAGCGGATTGCGAGCGGACCCATGTACGTACATGGTGCGCGTTTCTTCATCACGAAAGCGGCGATTGAGTTCTCCCAGGAAGTCCCAGCGTTTTTCAGCCTTCGGACCGACACCCTGTTCAAGAACGGATCGAGTCCAAAAAATCGCGCGTTCAGCGCCGGCGTTAAAACCTTCGGGATCGAACAAAGCTGCCTGGTCATGATTGCCCAGCAGACTCATATCAAGGTCCATTGCCAGATCGATGCACTCAGCCGGATTGGGACCGTAGCCCACAATGTCGCCTAAGCAATAAATCTCGGTCACGCCCTTCTTCCGGATGTCTGCAAGAACGGCCGTCAGGGCTTCAAGGTTTCCGTGAATGTCACTAATCAGGGCTCTCAACGACTTCATCCCGACATAAGAACTACTGAATACACAGACGACGTTCAGACATTAAGATCGAACGTTAGTCGTCGATTCCAAACAGTGAAAGGAGGATCTTTCGAATTTACTGCAGATTCCACTCAGTCAATCGAACGTGGCCGCAAAAAACAATTGAACGCGAAGATTCGGTGTCGGAGAATTGTTACAAAACCACGACCGAACGCAATCCACAGGCAAAGTCTGGCCATCGGGTCTGGTCATTGGGGCTGCCTGACATCTGTGCGACAATGACCTCTTCTGACACAGCCCAAAACGTTCGTGATTCATAAACACAACACACCGATAAAGCCCCGGAGATCGGATCCCTTCGTGCAAAACGGCAGCATTCTCTTCTAGCCGGGGAATCAAGCTGCAATAACTTCTTGACACATTTCGGCAACCCGGTATCTTCACTGTTGTGTGTGCGTCACACTTCGTCCAGATTGCCCGAATTTTCGTTACGATTCTTTTAATCCGTCCAATTCGATGTCCGTTCGCGTCGTTTGTTAGGAAAATCACCTGCCTCTCAACAGGCTCCGGCAAAAACTGCCAGAACTTCACCGACGGGAGTGTCGCTGGATCTCTGAGTAGACGATGGTAGGAACGTATTGTTCTGTTCATGTTCCACGCGAGAGTTGATTCCGTATTACCTGCAGTGTTTGTGTTCCTTGCTTTCAAAAACGCCGGCGACAAGCTGGCCCAGGGGCAATTCGATGGCTTCAAAAGACAGTAATGGCCTTGTCATATCGCTCTCGATCTTTGTGTTGCTCACAATCGGGCTTGGCGTTGCATGGTACATGACCTGGGCCTACAGCGCAGATGTTCAGCGGCAACTGGTGGCAGCACAAGCGGAGAAAACAAAGGCGGAAGGAGACCTGAGAACGACCCTGGACGAGCGAAAAGCGTTACAGGATCTGATTGGCATTCCAGGTGAGACCGACGACGTTGTCAAAGTCGGCAAAGAAGAAATTGCCAAGCGAGCAAGCGATGGTTCATCCAGTGCACTGCCTCTGCAGACTGCTATGATTAAAACCGCCACCGATCGAGATATCAGCACCGCTGCTGCTACGGAGCGTTCGATTCTGCTGCAAGCGAGAGCAGATGAACTTGCTGCCGCAATTGCAAGGCATGAAAACACAATGAAATCCCTGCAGGCACAGGTTGCAGAAAAAGAAGAAGAGCTGCGGAAGAAAGAAGCATTGCACGGCGAACAGTTGGGTGCTCGCGAAAAACAGATCGAAGATCTTCGCAAGGATATTCGTGTGGAGCAGGACAAATATGCAACACTGCAGACTCAGACATCACGTCAGATCGATGAACTCGAAAACGACATTCGTGAAAAACGTGAAGCTCTGATCGTATTGACTCAGAAAGCTCACGAACTGGAAGACCTGAGTTTCGAGCGTGAAGACGGACGTTTGGTGTTTGTTGACCAGAGTTCCCTCAAAGGATCAATCGACCTTGGCAGCCGCGATGAGTTGCGCGTTGGAACGACGTTCTCGGTCTACAAGAAGAACAACAGCGGCGTAGGTAGACGCAGTACGGAAGATATCAAAGGCAAGATCGAGGTCATTAAGATCACAGGCGACCACGGTGCGGTGGTGCGAATTGTCGATCAGCTCGACGGAAATCCGCTGGCGAAAGACGATCCGATTTATTCGCCAATCTTCTCGTCGGGTCAAAAACTGGAAATCGCTGTCGCTGGACTTCTTGATTTTGACGGGAATCCTGGTGGTGACCGTGATGAATTTATCCGACTCATCAGTGGCGCGAATGCTCACATTGCAATCCAAATCAGTGATGAAGCAAAACTGGTGGATCAGGATAAGAATGAACTCACTGAAGCTGACCCGGTTGGCACGTTGATGAATGAAAAGACTCGGTTCCTGATCATAGGTGATCTCGGTGAATCAAATCTGACTCAGGATACCGTGAAGCAGGCGTTGTACCAAAAGATGCAGCAGCACGCGGCTCGTATGAGAAAGGCTGCACTGAATCACGGAATTCGAGTGGTGAGCCTGTCGAGCTTTCTTGAATACATCGGATATTCTCGCAAGAACATCGCCTTTATCGATGGGAATGTGTTTCCCGGGATTCTGAACAACGGGGCGCTCAGTTCAACGATAACGTCGTCCCCACGTCGTGCGTCGTCAACGTCCGGTGTTTCAGGACTTTATGCGAACCCCAAACGCCAACCCGCAGCATCGAATGGTGCTACAAGTGCACTCTTTAAGACTTCCAACAGCGATAACTAATGTGAGCTTCCCCAGGCTCGCAGATATGGCAACGTGGCGTTTTCTGTGAAACACGGCCAGTCACAGAGGGAAAACTTGCTGCAACAGGATAAACTGCAACAGTAGATTGCATCCTGTTTCTGTTGGTGAGTTCAATATGTACACGCTGCGTATGGCAAAGCGGATGATGTTCGAAACGAATAAGCGTCTGCTCTGGAAGCTCGTCTGGAACCTGGGCGTTAAAGGTTCGCTGTCAGTGCTGAAACATCGACGACGTATGAAGAAAGGTCAGTTCTTCCCCCCGTTCCTTTATGTTTCAATCATCAACAGCTGCAACCTGCGATGTCAGGGATGCTGGGTCGATGTGGCTTCAAAGCAGCAGACGATTGATCTGCCCGCAATGAACAAGCTGATCGAGGAAGCCAAACAACAGGGGAACACTTTCTTCGGTATCGTCGGTGGCGAACCGTTTATGCATCCCGAATTATTCCAGATTCTGGAAGCTCATCCCGAATGTTACTTCCAGGTCTTCACGAACGGCCAGTTCATCACGGATGAAAAAGCTCGCAGACTGTTCGAACTGGGCAACGTCACCCCGCTGATCAGTGTCGAAGGCAACGAAATCATCAGCGACGAACGTCGCGGCCGATCGGATGTCTACAGCAAGACCCTGGCCGGCATCGAAAACTGCCTCAAGCACAACGTGATGACGGGCGTTTGCACCAGTCTCGCGAAATCCAATATCGATCACTTGCTCACTGAAACGTGGATCGATCGACTCATCGAAATGGGCGTGCTTTACACCTGGTTCCACGTCTATCGCCCGATGGGGCCAGATGCGACCGCCGAATTGTGCCTGACTCCCGAACAACAACGCCGAGCGCGACAATTTGTCGTCGATATGCGGGCGAAGAAGCCGATCATCATCATTGATGCCTACTATGACGGGGAAGGTCAGGCATTGTGTCCGGCAGCGAATGGAATCAGTCACCACATCAATCCGTGGGGAGATATTGAGCCGTGTCCGATTGTACAGTTTTCGCGAGAATCAATTCACTCGAAGGACGATTCACGATCACTGTTCGATAAGTTCACAAAGTCCGAATACCTTGCTGACTTCAGACAACTGTCACAGGAAACAACTCGCGGCTGTATCGTACTGGAACGGCCTGATCTGTTGCAGCAGCTTGTCGA
>JAYVNW010000692.1:0-2098 GCA_043758225.1 Candidatus Kuenenia sp.
GGTCGAACTGGAAAAGCAGTCGAGTTTCATTTCACCGCATCTGCCAGCAACACTCAAGCAACGGTACCGTTCAATCTGAGGTTCTGTCAGCCCTGAGAACGGAACCCAATCATCAACCGCCAGCAGGCTTCAAAGTCATCAGCTCACGAGGCGTGGCGAAATGTACATTTTCTTCTCGCAGGGTTTCTTCTGAAACTTCGGCTGAAAAATTGTTTTGTAGGAATTCAATACATTCCTGCACCACAACTTCCGGCGCACTGGCTCCTGCGGTAACAACGACGGTTTCCGCTTCTTCGAACCAGTCTCGTTTGAGTTCGCCAGCACCATCAACCAAATACGAAGGCACGCCGCGGCTGGCACCAATTTCCATCAGACGGCGGCTGTTGGAACTGTTCTGACTCCCCAGAACGATGAGCACATCAGCAGATTCGACGAGAGCTTTCACAGCATCCTGCCGATTTGTCGTGGCGTAGCAGATGTCTTCCTTTTTTGGCGAATCAATCTGCGGATAGCGGCTGCGGAGAGCTGTGATTACGGCATTCGCTTCGTCCACACTCAGCGTTGTCTGAGTCAGATAGACAAGTTTGTCTGTCTTTGTAAATGGCAGTTTCGCAACGTCTTCAGGAGTTTCAACCAGCGTGATGCTTTCAGGAGCTTCCCCCATCGTGCCAATGACCTCGTCGTGACCTTCATGACCGATCAACAGAATATTAAACCCCTGATTCGCATAACGAATTGCTTCCAGGTGCACTTTAGTGACGAGCGGACACGTCGCATCGACAGTTTGAAGTTTGCGATCTCGGGCAACCTTGCGAATCTCAGGCGACACACCGTGAGCACTGAACAACAGGATGCCACCGATAGGCACTTCATCCAGCGAATCGACAAACTTCACGCCTTGCTTAGTAAAGCGTTCTACGACATATTTGTTGTGGACGATTTCGTGATAGACGTAAATGCCAGTTCCAACGCGGCGAATCGCTTCGTCCAGACATTCGATCGCCATATTCACACCCGCGCAAAAACCGCGAGGATTCGCCAGCAATACTTTCATGATGAACACCTAATAAGAATTGAGAGCCCTTGACCCAAAGGAGCCTCCCGGCTCGATGACAATTCGTCACTCACGCTGTTCGCTCGCAGAAACATCTACGTACGCATCGTACTCATGAAACTGAGAACAGATCTAATCAAGATTGTCTGAGCCATCATTAGAAAGGCTGTCTGAGCCTTTATTGCCGCCAACAATATCCACGACTTTCGTGGGCGCTGCCGCATGGAAAACAACGGGAGCCAAGGACTGCAACCGCTGATTGATTAAGCGAGTTAACTCAGGAATGCCCTTGCCGGTGACTGCCGAAATCAGAAACACTTCCTTGCCGGTCACTTCTCGCAGGAATTCGGCACACGTTTCCGCATCCGGAAGTTCTGCCTTGGTCACGCAGATGATTTCCGGACGTTCCGCCAGTGCTGCATCGTACAAACGAAGTTCTTCGCGGATCTGAGCATAATTCTCCATCGGATCAGTCTGGTCCATGGGAGCAGGTTCGACCAGATGAACCAGCAGTCGAGTTCTCTCAACGTGCCGCAGGAAATCGTGCCCCAGGCCAACGCCGGCATGAGCACCTTCGATCAAACCCGGAATATCGGCCAGCACAAATTCGTGATCATACCCCAAGCTGACCACGCCGAGATTTGGATACTTCGTCGTGAAAGGATAATCGGCGATCTCCGGTGTCGCCCGCGACACGCGGCTAAGCAGCGTTGATTTTCCTGCGTTTGGTTTGCCAATCAGTCCGACGTCAGCGATCATCTTGAGTTCAAGCTGAATTTCGCGATACTCGCCAGGATGACCTTCTTCCGATTCTCGCGGAGCGCGATTTGTTGGAGTCGCAAAACGCGTGTTTCCCCGACCGCCCCGACCGCCTTTTGCAATAACGACAGATTCACCGTGGTGTTGCAGATCTTTCAGCAAGTGACCATGCTTCAGATCCGTGATCAACGTTCCCGGCGGAACCAGAATCACGGTCGACTTACCGCAGCGTCCGGTGCACATTGATCCCATGCCGTGCTGGCCCCGATCCGAATTCCAGTGGCG
>JAYVNW010000693.1:0-1873 GCA_043758225.1 Candidatus Kuenenia sp.
CACAGAATTCTTTGTGATGGCAGGCATGTAAAAAGTCCGAAGCAGGTAAATTCGTTCCCGTATCTTCTTTGGAAATCGCTTTCACCATTTAAGTCGTCGGCTGGCGTAGTGTCGCACCACCATTGCCACCGCGTTGATAGATAACAGCACCGCCATCAGGACGATAATTCCAGATGCGGCCACAGCGGTAAATCGGTCCTGCGGATCGGGGCGTTTTGACCAGTCGTAGATTTCGATTGGCATTGCAGTGAACTGGTCCAAAGGTGCCTGCAGAACCTGAGATGGTTTTGTGATGAGTTCAATCGGCGAATCGATGTTCCCGGGAACCATGGTCGTGATCGTCAGGGCCCCCAGCATAATCAGCGGTGCAGCTTCGCCAATCGCACGAGAGGTCGACAGGATCACGCCGGTCGAAATCCCGGGCAGAGCAGCGGGGATGACTTGCCGCCAGATTGTCTGCCAGCGAGTCGCCCCGAGTGCCAACGATGCAATCCGTATTGAACTCGGTACAGAACGCAACGCTTCCTGCGCGGCCGCGATGACGGTCGGCAGGACAACCAGCGTCAGCGTTAGTGCTCCAACCAGAACGTTGTCTTCGTAGATGGGAAGTTTGTTCAGCCGAAGCCGAAACAATCCCATGATGTTGAAGGCGTGATGTCCGTCAAACCAGATTTTCAGCACAGCCGCAGAACTGCGGAATACTGTATAGCCAAGTATGCCGTAGACAATCGATGGCACGCCAGCCAGATTTGCGAGGTTCGTTTTGATCACACGAACGAGAAAATTGTCTTTCGCAATTTCTTCAAGATACACCGCCGAGCCAACTCCCACGGGAACGGAAAGAATGGCCGTGAAAAAAATCAGCCAGAATGATCCCCACAGTCCAGCAAGCATGCCAGCTTTGGCTGGATTCGATGAATTCGTATTGAACAGGAAATCCGGCGACAAACGTCCCAGACTGCTCCAGATGATTGCTGTCAACAACACAACCAAAATCGCCAGAGCGGCGTACGTGACAAATCGGCAAAGCCCCGAAAACACTCGCGACAAAAACAACCGCCGTCGAATGGAACGATCGGAGCCTGAAATAAAGCTGACGGGAGAATTCCCAATAACTTTTGACAATGCAGTTTCGGCTCCTCGGCTGCTCATTGGTAAACCTCCCGATACCTTCGCAGTATCCATCCGGAGATAATATTGATCGTCAACGTGATGACAAACAAGGCAATCCCAACAGCGTAAATGCTCATGCGACTGATCGAATCCGCCGCGCTGTCACCGGTGCTGGCATGAACCATGAAGCCGGTCATCGTCTGGGCTCCCTGAAGCGGATTGAGCGTCGCAATTGCCTGTTGTCCGCCCGCAATCGTTACAGCCATGGTTTCACCGATCGCTCGCGAAAACGCCAGCAGGAACGCAGCCAGAATGCCAGACAACGCGGCCGGAACAACGATGCGTGCTGAAACGTCAAATCGAGTGCTGCCAAGTGCATAAGCCGCTTCTCGCAAGCTACGTGGAACAGATCGAATGACATCTTCGCTGAGGGACGCAATCAGTGGCGTCACCATTATGCCAACGACAATTCCCGCACTCAACGTATTAAAGATATGCAGATCAATCCCAAACAGGCTGAAACAAGGTTTCAAAATCCACGGTGTAATAAACTTCAACGCAAAGAAGCCATAGACGACAGATGGAATGCCAGCCAGGATTTCAAGAATTGGTTTCAGGACCTCACGCTCTCGTGGCGAAGCGTACTCGCTCATGTAAATCGCCGCTCCCAACCCGCCTGGAACGCTCACCAATGATGCAATAGCGGCAACCATGAATGTCCCGGACAGCAGTGGCAAAATCCCGAAGCGCCCGGAATGAT
>JAYVNW010000694.1:0-3836 GCA_043758225.1 Candidatus Kuenenia sp.
CGAATTGAGACAGTTGCGATCATCAGAGGACAGAGTCTCAGACTCCGCGTAACGGATGCACAACAGATGCACAACAGAGAGGAGAGAGACAGGCAGGAGAGGGGTAAACTAATTCAGCCCGAAGGCAGGAAACCAGCAGAATCAATTTTGGGCAAACCGACGTTGTCGGTTGAGCACCATCATCGACTTGAGTCCAAAGATAATCGAATCGGCATTTTCCTGAAATAGGAGTTTGCCCTTGAAAATACAGCCGAATCAGCCGTTTTTTGAAATTTACTAAACGGCCCGGGTGCCTCACCCTGATGAATGACCGCAAGATAATCCCGCAAAGCCTGAAGACTGGCATCCGATTCATTGAGCAACATACACGTCATCGCCCAGCTATCGCGGTAATCGTCAGCGTCCATGCTCTCTGCATTCGGTATGTTTTCCAATGCCTGCAATGACGGCGACCAACCGATACGTGCTTTCCAACGAGCGGATTTCGTGCGGCTTGAATCTGAACGGGAAAATTCTGGCTCTTCCAGGTATTCGGCAAGCCCTTCATCGATCCAAAGCGGCAGAAATGGCAGGTGCTGATGCAGGATTGCGTGTGTTACTTCGTGCCGCAAATCCGTCATCAAAGTTCGACTGCGGTATGCGTAGACCTGATACACATCGCCATTTCGATAGAAAATCGCTTTTCGCTGGCGCGATTGAGGAATCGTATTCGCCAGAAATCGCAGATAGCTGCCCTGATCGCGAAACAGAATGATCTGAATCGGTTTGCCGTTTGGCTCGACGGCAAGCAGTTCACGCAACTCGTGTGCGACATCGTTTACGTTTTGCCAAAGGTCTGGCATGCCAGGATCGAACTCGGCAAAAACTTCGACGGTACCGTTTTTGTCTTCGACCACCCACCGCGACTGTTGAGCCTGTGCGGTCAGGGGCAAAGCGAGCAATATCAGGATTCGGATTGCTGGATGCAGCATCACTGCCGACCAGCCGCCGGGCATTCGAAAGATTTGGATTGGAAAACGCATGCCCAGAATCGTCACGCATTCCGGAAATCTGGTCAACGGGAGTTTCGCATGACGGCATTCCCAAGCCTGTGCGTGTCTGCGAGAATCGGTTGAGACTAAATCAGCACCAGTCAAGCTGCGGGTGTTTCCCTACATTTTTAGACACTCACTTGCAGTTAGCGCTTTGCGGCTCACTCAATCAACAACGATCCAGTTTCTGTTCTGTTTTCATATCGATACAAGCAATGACGAATCCAACTTCATCCCGTTTGTTTCTCGGCCTTGATCTCGGCGGCACGAATGTGAAAGCTGGCGTTGTCGATGACAATGGCACTGTGATTTCGTCGTGTAGTGTTCCCACGGATGCAATCGACGGGCCGGATGCAGGCGTTGAACATATTGCCGCAGCTGGCCGTCAGGCTGTCGCAGCTGCAAAGATCTCAATGAGCCAGATTGTTGCCATCGGACTCGCGACCCCGGGCACAATGGATATCCCTGGAGGCATGCTGCTGGATCCTCCGAACCTGCCGGGTTGGATCAATTTTCCAATTCGAGACCGTGTCGCCGCTCAACTACAACGCCCGACAATTCTGCAGAATGACGCCAATGCGGCGGCGTACGGCGAGTACTGGGCGGGCTCAGCAAAGAACGTCCGTAGTCTGTTGTTCTATACACTTGGCACAGGACTTGGTGGCGGCGTGATCGTGGATGATCACATTATCGAAGGCGAACATTCACACGGATCTGAACTTGGCCACGTCATCCTTGAAATGGACAACGGCCGCTTATGCACTTCTGGTCAATACGGTACCGCCGAAGCCTACGTCAGCGCAACCGCTCTGCTGAAACGATTCCGAGAAGCACTGGACAATGGCACCGTCACTTCGGTTCGAAACCGCATCGACCTTGGCGAAGAACTAACGCCTCGTCTGATCGCTGAAGAAGCAGAACACGGCGATCACCTATCCGCAAAACTCATTCTGGAAATGGCTCGCTATCTCGGAGCCACGATCACGAGCGCGGTACATGTCATCGATCCAGCCATGGTACTTCTTGGTGGAGCCATGACATTCGGCCGACATGAAACAGCGGTGGGTCGCGAATTCCTGCGCCGCGTTCACCAAGAATTCCGCTCTCGCACATTTGCAACACTGGCGGACAAAGTCAGCATCGATTACGCCTCCCTCGGCGGCGACGCGGGCTTCATCGGTGCTGCAGGATGTGCACGGCGAGCTGTGGATCCTGGACACGTGAAGCGATGAACTGACGATCCGAGTAGTTCCAAGATGCGCAGAAACTACGCGAACGCGATTCCAATTCTTTGAAATATTGATAGCTTCCAGAGATTCTGCGGACTCGACTTGATGATTTGTCCCCCCATTGAAGTGTCAAATCAATTCGAGCCACGCACAGTAATCATCCTAATTTATCCATATTAACTGGAAATTGCGTTGTTCGCGCTCGATTGCTTCGGGAAGATGATGTGCAGCTTGCAAGAGATTTAGCCAAGGATGGATGCCGCTTCCCCGAACTTTCCATCAAGGTTATTCCCACAATGACGATGTTTTCTCGACTGTGCTGCAACAGCCAACGTTCCCGCGGCAGCCGCCGAAATCGCTGCGTTTATTCTCCAGCTGCGTGTGAAGTGCTGGAAAATCGCGAATTGCTGGCGGCCGACCCGGTGATCGACTGGAACAATGCCGCTCTGGACGCGATTCGCATCAGTAAAACAGCTCCTCCTGTAGCGGCGCGAGCGCTGGCGATTATCCAAACGGCAGTTTTTGACTCGGTGAACTCCATTGATCGGCAGTTTGCACCATTTATGGCGTCGGTCAATGCCGATCCGCGAGCATCACAGGCAGCCGCAGTTGCCGCCGCTGCACATGACACACTTGTCGCACTCTTTCCTGCCCAGAAAGCCACATTTGACGCAAAGTATACAGCGTCACTTTCTTTGATTCCTGATGGTCGCCCGGAAACTGACGGCGTAAACGTTGGCCAGGCGATCGCTGGAATGATACTCGCCGCCCGTGCGGATGACGGTTCAACGAAATCGGTGACTTACATTCCAGACACCCGGCCAGGGCACTGGAATCCGACACCGCCGGGATTCCAGAGTCCCCTGTTGCCGCAATGGCCGCAAGTTCGACCATGGATCATGATCAACAACGCACAATTCCGTCCGGCCGCTCCGCCGAGAATTAACAGCAGTGCCTACGCTGCCGATTTGAATATGGTTAAGCAACTCGGCTCGGCCAACAGCACGACACGAACTGCCGACCAAACGAACGTTGCCTATTTCTGGGCTGGAGGCCCTGGAACAGCAACTCCGCCCGGCGAATGGAACGTCATCGCGCAGATTGTGGCAACTCAGAACAATAACACTCTCGCACAAAACGCCCGACTCTTCGCAATGCTGGACACAACCCTTGCTGATGCTGCGATTGTCAGCTGGGAATCGAAGTACTTTTATGATCTTTGGCGACCGGTGACAGCCATTCGACTAGCGAACACCGACAACAATCCTGCAACGGTTGTTGATCTGAACTGGACATCACTTTTCGTCACACCTTCGTTCCCCACATACACCTCCGGCCACAGTACATTCAGCGCAGCTGCTGCTGCTGTATTGAAAGGCTACTTCGGGACTGATCAGATGAGCTTTGTGGCACCATCAGAAGTTACGGGTGTTCCGAGCCGGTCGTTCACCAGCTTCTCACAAGCCGCTGCCGAAGCCGGGATGAGCCGAATCTATGGAGGCATTCACTTCAACTTCGACAACGTCGCTGGACTGACATCAGGAAAACAGCTTGGTGCGTACGCAGTTCGTGATTT
>JAYVNW010000695.1:0-2557 GCA_043758225.1 Candidatus Kuenenia sp.
GCGGATTGTTTGCACCAGTGATCATCCCACATGTCGCAGACGACGATGCACGTTTCCTTCGGAATCCATTTCAGCGAATTGTCGATCGAATGCCAGCGGTCTGCGTCGGGCTCAACTCTCGTTCGCGTCCGAGCGTTCAGAGTCAAGACTTCTTCTACTTGTGACTGAGCAGGTGAGATGCTGGCGGTAACCAATGCCGATACCACGAATACCGTTGAAAGGACGCACTTGAAAATTTGCCCGCTCAGCATTGAAGGATCTCCTGCCGCCTTGACCAAAACAATCAGTTTGAAAACCGGGTTTCATCTTAACGCGAACTCCGCAGCAGACCAACTGTTGCACGCAATGCATGAAAAATCGACCTATCGACAGCAATCAAACGTATGGTTTGATTTTACTCGATTCCACTGCCGCAGCAGAAATCGGCGGAACGAATCCGGAACACCGCGCAGCAAAAAGGCGGCACCGTTTCTGGTAGCCGCCCATTGATGCTTCACCTTAGTCGCGATTGTCAGTTGGATTCAACTGGAACAATGTTCATTCGACGACCGGCCCGGTCGAACAGGACATTGCCGTCGCAAAGTGCGAACAGAGTATAGTCCTTGCCCATGCCGACATTGCGGCCTGGATGCCATTTGGTTCCGCACTGACGTGCGAGGATATTTCCGGCAACGACGGCTTCGCCACCGAACTTCTTGATTCCGCGTCGCTGTGCGGTCGAATCGCGACCGTTGCGGCTGGAACCTTGTCCCTTCTTATGAGCCATTTCACTTTGCTCCGACAATTCTTGTGCGACGAGGCATCTTCTGAACGAAGATGCCGTAAATCGCTGAGTTTAGGGATGAGGTGGGGTTCGACATCCGAACGCCATCACCTGCTGATTTTTTTGAGGAATCGCGTAGTGTGACAACTTTCTCGGGATTTTCAAGAGTTTCATTGCTCTGCAGGCAAGGAGCCTCAATCCGGGGAAGATATTTCACATCTCAGAAGTGGCACCCTACGCTCAGTTTTATGGCTTTTCCGCCGGAAGTTCCTTGGGAACGTCCACTTCAGCGTTTCCCGCGTCGGCAGCTGCGGGCTTCTGAGTGTCGGCGAAGCGGACCTTCGCATTGCGTAAAACTTCGTCCATATGATCGATGTTGAGTTTCGCGTCGCGAGCCTGATACTGCCAGTTTGGATAACGGATATCAATCTTCCCGTCGCCATCAGTATCTTGGTCATCAATGAAGCGAAATTCCTGCTCTTCCTGTTCGAACTCATCGCCTGGTCGCGCAAATCTCTGCACGATGACTTTTTCTTCGACAACGTGGTTGCCATTGGCATCAGTCGAGATGCGATAGGCATTGCTGAATCCGGACATGATCACGGAAAAAAAATCGGCCTTTGGATTCACATTCCGCCAGACAGCGACGCCATAGACCGCTTTGGACAAGGCATCTTTGTCACCGTTGGGTACAGGCTCCCCGACCTCAGCAATTGCTTCCGCGCTGTTGAGCATCTTCAGAGTCAAACCGCGACGACCGAATTCACGCTCGAAGACGGACTTCTGAATCTCCAGATTGATCTCGTCAACATAAACTTCTTTAATATCGTCGTCTTCTGTTTTCAGGATAAAACGAGGCAACTGCAGTGGCACGGTGACGTTCGGGTCGAGCGTATTTGCCGGATCAAAATTCGGGTCCGCCAGTTTACGACGCAGTTCTTCCGTTTCTGCTCCCGCCAATTCAGTTGGGTCGCGCAGAATCATGCGGTAAACCATGTACCGAACCAGTTCCTTCTTTACGACACCGGTTTTGGGATCTCGAATTTCCAATCGCATCAAGCGAACTGGTTTGTACTGGACTTCGCCAATCCACAGTTCCGGATATCCCGGCCCCAGAATTGGTTCCGTTAAAGCGCGTGTCTTGCGCGAACCAAGCATCTCATCCACGGACATGTCGATGGAACTTGTTCTGGCAAACCCACTGTCGAGCGGCGCGCTGATCTGCTGACAAAGCGCGGCACCGGCCATGTTCCATAACAGAATCGCGGCAACCGCTACTGGTACTCTTCGCAAATACAGATTTGGCACCATGTTCCAGGACCCTTCGTTTGTCTTCTTAATGAGGCTCATGAAACCGGTTAGCCCAACTTTTCAGCCTCAGCGCAGGCGTGGATCGACTGCGTATTTCGCACAATACTGTGGTTGTTATCGGCGGACATGTACACCAGTTTTTCCCTGCATCGTACGATTTGCAGAATTTCAGGTCCGGATATGTCCTTTTACAGCCACTGGAGACCTCGAACAGCTTCGACAAACTGCTGTTTTCGGCAAAAATCGCCACCGGATGGCGGTGAACGCCCGCTGCCTTTTCAAATCACGCGGGCACCAATAGACGTAAAATTTGGTGACACGTTATGCCGCATCTCGCAAAACGTCTTCGATAACTTTGCGTTTTTTCGTTCGACGGCGAAGCCTATGCACCCAGCCGTCCTCCGTGTCGCTGGTTTCATTGAAAAATGACCCCGACAAAAGGCGGTAGAAAAAGAGCAGCGCGAACGCGCCGATCACGGCCGC
>JAYVNW010000696.1:0-2148 GCA_043758225.1 Candidatus Kuenenia sp.
GACCGTTCGGAATTCAGGAACTCGGGAAGCAACCAACGTTGGTGTTTCATGCGAACTGCCGGCTGGGTTCGAATTCATCGATGCTGAAGGTCCAACGAAGTACATTGCAGAAAATGGAGTCCTGATTTTCAGGTCAATTGGTTCTATTGATGCCGAGACTGATGTGACGATCGTTATCCACGGCCGCTGCACTCGCGAAGGCTCTCAGAGACTGCGATTGCGAGTTGCCAGCGAATCCGTCACCGAGGCACTGATTGGTGAAGAATCTGCTTCGGTCTCTCGCTAAGGTGGAATGAACTGGTTTGAGTCGACAGGAACAGTTTTGCCGCGATATTGAATCAATCTCGTAATGATGTTTGGATGACAATATCGCCGGCACGGCGTACACTTGCAGTCGTTCTTCGCAGTCGATGTTGGTGGCTGCAGAATTCCGAATATCGTGGAGTCTGCAAGTATGTCCTCTCCGTCTGTTCCACCTCAAAATCCCCTGCTGGGTAACAAAGAATCTCCGCCGCCCGAAAATCCTGCTGCGTCTACCGTTGATTCGTTAATGAACGGTCTTCTCTATGGCATCTCGTTGCCCGAACGACTGGTGCGAAGCGCCGTTGGCGTTACGGCGGGAACGGCTAAAGAGATCGCAGAGTTCGTTGTGCCACAAGCATTTCAGGATTCAAAAAGTTATGAAGTCATGGTTCGTAACTCGCTGGGGTTTCTCTTAAACAGCGTCGCAACGGTTTCGGAAGCCGTTCCGCCACAGAACACTTCCATGTCTGTGCCAGGATCAGCCCCAACTTCCACTGTTGACGCTGCAGCAGCAAATCCGTCGCGGTTCATTGCACGGAAAGCCGCAGGGAATTTTATCGACATCGCCGGGCTGGCGACGCTGCATGTTTCGCCTTTGTGGGTTTTGGCCATCGTGAGCGATGCGGCTTATGGAACGAAGACCTATCTGAACGAACTGGCTCAGGAACTGCAGGCTCAGGGCTTAATCGACGACAGCTCAAGCATTCATAAAGTGGAAGACCTCTTTAACGCAGTGAAGCAAGCCAGCGGTTCCGCTGCCAGTGCGTTTGATCAGCCGCCACTTTCATTGGACGAACTGCGTACCAGCGTTGAACAAACTCGCAAAGCGGTGAATGAAATTGACCCACGCCATCTGATTCCAGAATCAGAAATCAATCGTTACTGGTCCGAAATGCGATCCATCGCAGCGCAGGAACAAATCAGTTTGCTGGGGGTTTCAGCTGCGATTGCGATGGAGACTGTTGAGAGTGTCAAAAACCTGTCGCATGGTACGCTAACCGGGTTATTTGTTGCAGGCAAGATTATTAATCGCAACATCTTCGGGCACTACTGGGAGTCGCTGGCGAATATCCACGAACAGGGCCTCTGGAATTCGGTACGCAACACGTACACGCCCTACGTGGATTTGGCGTGGGGAAACTTTACATCATCCAGAAAAACATGGACGGAAACGGTTCTTGATCCCGGACGATTCACCAGAATGCTGCACTGGATTTTGCGATTGTTTCGCGGAAAGTCGCCCTAAGCTCGAACCAGTGCGACTGCCTACTTCGCGGCGGGTTTCTTTTGCACGATGAGCAGATTTGCGTCATACGTCAAAATCCCCAGCAGGATGGAACATATGACGCGATCAAGATCGATGACGTAGATGTGATTTGAAGAGATGGGATTAAGTTCCCACGGATCTGCGACCAGCACGCTGCGTTTTTCTTTGTCGTAGCCGCACAAAACCACGAAGTGTCCAGACGGTTCGCCTTTCACATCATCAGCCGTTCCCGAACTGCCAATTTCCCTCGCTTCACGATAAAGATATGTCGCACTCAATCCTGTAAGCAACGGAATATCCTGCTTCAGATATCGTCGCAATAACGAAGGCGTCAGTTCCTGCATACGAACCTTGCCGCCCAGTCGCAGGAACTCTACATACGTCTTACTGGCCATCGAAAGCTTTGGACGATTTTTCTCTGTGGCCTGTTGTTCCAGCTTTAAGATCATCACGTCACGATTCCGCATTTCCCCGCTGGCATCGAACCATGTTGGATCAAAAACCTGCAGGTTGAATGTATCGATGGCAACGTCAAAGCCGCGTCGCAATGCGTGGCACCCCAACATGACAGCCAGCGT
>JAYVNW010000697.1:0-2130 GCA_043758225.1 Candidatus Kuenenia sp.
GACGGCACAATCACTGGCCCCGTGGCATTCATCAGCGACTGACGCACAATACTCTGCATTTCGCGCACATTGCCTGGCCATGAGTATGCTTTCAGCAGTTCAAACGCTTCAGGCGAAATGCCTTCGAAGTCATTCCGATTCATTTCTCTTGCACAGACACGCAGATAGTACTCCAGCAGCAGCGACACATCATCGCCTCTGCTTCGGAGCGGCGGCAAATTGATCGTGATTCCGTTCAGACGATAGAACAGGTCGTCACGAAATTCGCCATCAATCACCATTTGATCGAGATCAAGATTTGTCGCAGTGATCACACGGACGTCTGTCTTGATCGTCTTATTGCCACCGACACGTTCAAACTCCTGCTGCTGCAGAAGCCGCAGAACTTTGCCCTGGACCAGAGGCGACATGTCGCCGATTTCGTCGAGGAAAATGGTCCCGCCATTGCACGCTTCGAATTTGCCGATGCGTTGCCTGTCCGCGCCTGTGAAAGAACCTTTTTCATGACCAAAAAGTTCACTTTCCAGCAACGCGTCAGGTAACGCTGCACAATTTACTGCCATGAAGCATTCCCCTGCCCTTGCGCTGTTCTGATACAGCGCGCGAGCGACCAATTCCTTGCCTGTACCGCTTTCTCCGCGAATCAGGACGGGGACATTCTGAGCCGCGACGCGTCCGATGGATTTGAAGACTTCGAGCATCGCGGGGCTTCGCCCGACGAACGATTCGGCATCCGGAAAAGCACCCTCGGTCATTTGCAACGCAACAGGCGTATTCATCATGCGGCGAGTGGCAATAGCTTTTTCGACGAGATCGTTTAACGCGGGAAGATCCAGTGGCTTGGTGACATAGTCAAATCCACCCAGCTGCATCGCCTTGATTGCAGTCGAACTATCGCTTCCAGCAGTGATGAAAATGATCGGCAGCTTGCGATCGATGTCTCGAATCTTCAGGAACACGTCCAGTCCGGATGTTCCTGGCAACATGATATCTAGCAGCACGACATCGGGGGATTCTGCGCGAATCGCTTTCAAACCTTCATCGGCTTTCGTCACGGCCAGAACATTCAGTTCAACTTTGGCCAGTGACCGGCGAATCATTTCACCCACGCTTCGATCGTCGTCAATCACCACCACGTGCGTCATGAAGTTTCTCGTTTTCAGCGGACCTTGAATACCCAAATCATCCCGCCACGAATCAACTTCGTATCCCCTCGGCTCCGTGCGGCAATAAGTGGAGTCTATCGACCACTACATTCCCGGCAATCGAACACCGAAAAGCTGCCCAATTCAGGGATTCATTTGCAGTTGGTGCATGACGATGCGATTGGAATCCGTATCTATCAATTTGTGTCCTCCGCGACCAAGTCGACTAGCGCCAGTTGATAAATAGCGAATTCCACTACACAACTGGAAAGTCTCTCTGTGCCGCTCGCCTTTTGCGAATTCTCTGCGCGGGAAGTGCCATCAGCGCATTGGCGTCGCAACGCTGCATCACTTCAGATCCAGCGTAAGTATCTCGCTGCCTTCGGCCGGGATTTCGATGGTCAGTTCGGAAGTTTCAGTCTTAGCAAATTTCAGTGGAATCAATGACACTGGTTCTGCAGGTTCTTCTACAGCCGGTGCATCATGATCCGCCGGATTGGGGTTGGCCGTCTTTGGTGCCTCTGTCTTCGTGACACTCACACGGTAGGTTCCGGGAACTGCGCCTGGATCAGGTGGAAAAGCATTCACGTAGAAGTGTCCCTCGCCATCGCTGCGACCCATCGCAGCAATTCCACCTTCAACCTGTGGCTCCAATACAATGGTGGCGAATTTCAGCGGTTCGCCGTTGTAGGTAATGGTCCCCGTCGAACTCACCGTTTTGGGTCGTGCTTTCTTGAAAGGATCATCGCCCCCGCCACATCCGGCAAGGACGGCGCACAGGCAAACAGCCGGCAAAATCCTGAACATAAATGACATCCTCTGAAACTTTTGAAGTTAATTCCCGTTAAGCTGGTCTGAAAATCGACTGAGCGAAGATCATAAGCCAACAGCCCGTTTGAATCTCTTCAATCGGGCTGTGTTAAAGTGAGTTGATCAGAACAAGGGCCTAGAACTCACCCATCACTTCGCCGCCGCTACGAGTTCC
>JAYVNW010000698.1:0-3945 GCA_043758225.1 Candidatus Kuenenia sp.
CAAGTGACTGGGGACCAGTCGGACCTCTGCTGGAACTTTGCCCCAACTCTCGTACCACATCAATTAGTTGAGGCCTCACATTAAGTAGTTTTCCAATAACGTATACGGCACATCGTGCACCGCAGATGTTATCATGCTCAAGTTCACTCGATGTCGAGTTTACTTCGTTCGGTAAACACTCTGATCTCCCACCGACCTGAAATGAAATTACGAATGCGCCGAGGATGATTAGAATTCGAAGTGACACTAGTTCTCCCCGACGACTTTAATCGGCACAATAATAGACGCCTTTTCGTCTCCCTCCACAGCAATTTCTAAGTGGAATCTCTCGACTCCTTTTGGCGGCCTCGCGGGAGCTTGATAGCATATCGCAATTATCCATACACCAGCACCCATTTCCGTGCTGTTGGAAGTCACGGTGAAGTCAGTCGACTCGGGATAGAGTTTTGGGTTGAGTTTCGATCTGGCTTCGACATCGGCTGTGTTAGGGAGCGTCACCACAATTCTTTTTGTAAGGGCTGTAGTTCCCGTTCCGTGCGTGTAAAACACAAGTTGATCTGGGGTTACAAAGTATCTGGGCTTCAGACGGAATTGAACGGGGATAACAATTTTTGCCCCTTCTGGTCCCGCAATCGAGATGTGACCATGATTTAAACCCTCATTCAGCGACTCGTTTTGTGGATCAACTCGCACCGACAAACACCATTGCTGACAGAGCGAGATTTGTGAGGTCGAGGCGGGCGACGCAATATCTGATTCATTGATGACCGCCGAAAACCAATGGTGACTGCAGGCAATTTGTACTTTCTCCCATGGTTTAGCTGTATATTTTGACACCACAAAATCACGAACAATCGGCCCAGAATCCTGACTCCCACTCACCACCATCTCAGCCGGTGTGACGTGAAGGGCTTCGCGGACGGACGCGACCACTTGCAGAATCACCAACGGCGTCTTACCGTCGAGTTTTACCTTTACTTGCTTCACAAAATCGCCCATATCCATGCCAGCCTTAAACTGAACCTTAGCGTCAATATGTCCACCGGGAGGCATTGACTTGGCGGAAAACTCCGCGATCGTACAGCCGCACTGATAATCAACGTTGGTGATACTCGTCGTCTCAGTGCCACCATTGACAATACGATAAGTGTGTTCGACCATATCCTTGGGAGACAGAATTCCAAAGTCATGAGAGATGACTGAAGTCGCGTTCACAATTGTGGTCTGCAAATCTGTCACAGGGGCAACCGCATCATCGCTGCGCCGGTCAGCAGAATCGCAGCCGAAGACAAATTGGGCACACGCAACCACGAAAATGTAGCGAATCCCATGATTCATGTAGATCCCGCCGCACAGCGACACGATCGGAAGCCTACGTCCGCCACGGAGCTTGGGAGCTTGGGAGCTTGGGAGCTTGGGAGCTTGGGAGCTTGGGAGCTTGGGTTGCGAGATTGAAGAATTGTCGACCATCGGCGGCTTTCACTGAATCAGAACCACTAGGCCACGAGCGACTGAAGGGATTTTGCATCTTGCGATGAGAATTTCAAACTGTCAAGACGCCGTTCAAATGTTTTCGAAAAGAATTTTCGGAAAGTAGACATCGCCACTGAACCAATTCTTTGCGCCTCTCCGCCTTTGCGTTGAAACTCATCTCGTAGCGGAAACTGGGGTGAGTCGAAGCGCAGTGACGCATGCTATTGAAGGGCACGGCAATCAACATGAATCACAATCAGGGGACTGACGTCGCCCGCTCGCCGAGTTCTTTTGGCACGAACTGCCAGACTCTGATGGAGCGTTCAAAGTAATAACTGCCTTGGAACGAAACACTCGACTGCTCTGTCCATTCCTTCGGCGGTAATTCGTCCCAACCCAAAAACGATTTCGTTGCATCGCCGATAATCCAAAGTCGTGCAGCGAAAGTATCAGCCAGTTCGTGGGCTGAGAGACGATCGCTGTCATCAATCAACGCGGATCCAAGCCATGTTTTGAGGGGAGTAGATCGAAATAGTTTTGGTGTGGATAAATACGGAGCGTCCGAAGCGGCCAAGTAACGATTCGTGTAGTATCGTGTACTCAGCAGTATTGCCTGATCGGCAACAACAATTGCATCCCCCTCCTGAAACTTATCTGCCACATGGCGAATCGCCGCGCGGATACCACTGTCATTTGATATTCTCAGTTCATCACGATAGCTGAAGTGCAAAAACAACATATTGACGATGAACATCGCTGCAACAACCTTCGAGATTTGCCTCGGCAATGTTGCGATTACATCGTATGCCACGGCACAAAAGAAAAATGCACAGGCCGTCAGATAATGTCGAGACGTGATGATCGGCAATGACACGATCGAAACGGCTGCGGAACACACAATCGGCGAGGCGATCATGAATAGCACGAGCATCGTGCCGCGACTTCTGGATTTCCATGCGAAGCAGCCGAGCACAAGCAGGGAAATTACAAAGACGATGATGGCCAACCCAGAATCTCGCTGATCCACCGACTGGTTCTCATGCACCAGCAGGTCCAGCCAGGTTTTGGGAATGGTTGACCATGTTATGGCGGGAATCCAGTAGTCGTCTTGTGCCTGCTGAGTTTGCGATCTCAGCGCCGAGAGCCATGGCAAAAATGCGATGCCGATCACGATCATGGCGACTATCGGCGGACTGAATGAAAGTGCACGGTAATGTCCAGCGTCCGACGAATCGCTTTTCATCACTCGGAGACTGATGTCTACTTTGGGTGATTCTTTACCGCAGCGGTGTCGAATGCAGCGGCTACTGATGAATAGGCCGACTACGAAACATAACTGACCGAACACCGTAAACACTCCGTAATTGTGAGTGTACAGCAATGCCGTCGCAGAGATCACGTAGCAGATCCACCAACGAGACTGAAACATACCCGCAGCTGGTGTCTTGCCGCTCATCGAGTCAAACAACCTACCCGGGGCTAGCGCCTTGCTGCTCGCGGAACTAACGGCCGGGAAGGCCCGCAGCAGCGACCAGCTTGAAATGACGGTGAGTAAGGTTGCCATGGAGTACATCCTCGTTTCCATAGCCCAATGAATATGAATCCCGTTGACCGCATAAAGTGCCGCTGCCAGAACTCCCACGGATCGAGATGCCCGCTTTCTGTCTTCTTCATTCGTAACAGCGAACACATCGCGGCAAAACGCAAACAACATCCAGATCGTTAATACATCGCTCGTTACCGAAAGCATTCGCTGAGCAATTTCAGAGTCACCAAAAACCGCAATCCAGCACTTCAAAATCATGTAGTACAATGGTGGATTAAAATCATTCAAGGTCCGCTGTACAATTTCGGCAAACGAATACTTCGTCGCCATTGTCCATGAAAATGCCTCGTCCAGCCAAAAACTGTGAGCGTTGATTGGCCACAACCGCAGGGCTGTCCCGGTTGCGACGACTATTGTCATCCAAATCAACGCCGCACGATGAGTCATTTCAAGCCCTGTTGCGCAAAGTCTTGGATCGTCTGAAATGGCATCTTGGCATCGCTTTTCGATCGCTAACAACGGTGTCACATGAAATTCGGCGTATGCAACTCAGAAAGAGTGTTGGCCTGTTCGGTAGTGAAGCCCGCATGCTCAAGGCGTTTGATGCGGTTGATGTGCATTGTTTCCAGCAGCTGGCGAAAATCATGCTGGCCTCGAGCGATGTCGCGAGTTTGCGTGCCGCCAGCGGCGAGAACTGTGAGCCCGTCCTGAAGTGGCTCCGGAACTCCCCCTGTATTCGCCATCGTAGCCGCTCGTCGTCGCACGGCGTTTTCCAGACGCCCATAAAGGCCTGAGTCGTGGGCCAGCGCGTGACGAACGTGTACCAATCCGAAGTGGACGTGACGTGCTTCGTCGTTTCCAGCACGGTGGACGACTTCTGCTGTGACCTCATCAGGAGCATGGTCTTCGATGAAACGCAGAAGATC
>JAYVNW010000699.1:0-3057 GCA_043758225.1 Candidatus Kuenenia sp.
GATCTTCTGCGTTTCATCGAAGACCATGCTCCTGATGAGGTCACAGCAGAAGTCGTCCACCGTGCTGGAAACGACGAAGCACGTCACGTCCACTTCGGACTGGTACACGTTCGTCATGCGCTGACCCACGACTCCGGCCTTTATCGGCGTCTGGAAAACGCCGTGCGACGACGAGCGGCCACGATGGCAAATGCAGGTGGAGTTCCAGAACCACTTCAGGATGGGCTCACAATTCTTGCCGCCGGCGGCACAATGACGCGCCACATCGCACGGGGCCACGATGATTTCCGGCGGCTGCTGGAAACAATGCATACCAACCGCATCAAACGTCTCGAACATGCGGGTTTCACCACCGAACAGGCAAACACTCTTTCCGAGTTGCACACGCCAAATTTCATGTGACGCACAGTCAGTTGCACTGATTTAAATTCACTTCCGCACACTACGCACTCGCTGCAAAATTAAGCCAAAGGGAAGCAACCAGATTAGGTCGTTGATTGGGATCAGATACAGAACTTTCGGACTGACGTGTCCGTGATAGGAACTCCACGCCATGCCGATCGGACCGAGCGATTTTCCGAGAAATCCAATCAACACGATTGACCAATGTTGCAGTGGATTCGTCGATGCGATCACGTAGCCGACGCCAAAGAGCACAATCACAAGTCCTGTGCCTTGCCACAGAAACAACTCAGTGGGCGGCTTTTCGAATCCATAAACCAGCGAAGATTTCGCTGGCCAGAGGATGATAAAAACCCCCAAAATCAGGCACTGCAGTCCAGCGAGGAGCAACGCCATGCATTGCCATCGGGGTGACCTGTTGCGAGTCAAATGTTTGGGCAGAGTGTCATCTGAGTTCACGAAAGTTCATGCTCCAGACAACCAACCAATTCTGGATAGTCAAACTGAAATCCATGATCCTGAAGTTTCTTTGGGATCACGCGTGTGCTCGACAGGAGTAAGTCATTCGCCATTTCACCCAGTACTAATTTCGCGACGAATGCCGGCAGAGGAAAAATTGTAGGTCGATGCAGTGCGCGGCCGACGCTTTTTGTGAAGTCATGATTCGTCATTGGATTTGGACTGACACCGTTAACGGCACCATTCACAGTTTCATTCTCAACACAGAATGAAATGATCCGAACAAGATCGTGCAGCCCAATCCAGCTCCAGTATTGTTTGCCCGATCCGATGATTCCGCCCGCTCCAAGTTTGAACGGCAGCAACATCTTCGCAAGTGCTCCACCGTTAGGGCTGAGTACGACGCCGATACGAACTGTTACGACTCGCAAACCTAGCCTCGCTGCCTCATAAGCTTCGTGCTCCCAGTCTCGACAGACGTCAGCCAGGAATCCCGTTCCTGCCGCAGCGCCTTCATCCAGAATGGCCGCACCGCGTTCGCCGTAGTAACCGATTGCAGAAGCACAGACCAATGTCCTGGGACGCTGCTTAACGGCGGCGATTGATTTCACAAGGCTTCGAGTCCCCTCAACTCGGCTGCGACGTATGCGATCCTTCAACGTGGCAGTCCAACGGCCAGATGCGATGTTTTCACCGGCAAGGTGAACGATCGTATCAACATCCTGAAGCTGTGATGAGTTTTTCAAGCCAGTAGCGGGATCCCAAAGAATGTTATCGCTGGAGGATGCTTTTCGGGTAATGCTCAGCGATTTGTGTCCGGCCTGCTGCAGTTTCGTCCCCAACGCAGTTCCGACCATTCCCGACGCGCCAGTTATAGCGACTGTTTGCTTAACGGTTGTCATTTAAAGCTTTCTTAACCTAAATCGATTGGCCGAGTTCCAGCTCGTCTTGGTTTTTCAAATAAGCCTCGCCCGGTTGAAAGAAGCATATTCAAATCGGCCTGAATTATTCAAACATCGGCCAATGGACTGTAGATGCGTGAATTCGCATTTCGACTGCGTCAAACCCTGAAATTGAACGAGAAAGCTGTGGCGTTAATCGAGTTTCTATCGGGAAAACGCCGGAAAGTCTGACTTTCGATTGCTGCGTTGAGCGGAATGCGTACGATTTTCTAAGGCACAGCGGTACTTCATTAAAAAATCCGATCAAATGCTGCATTGAATCAGTCGCCTGTGCTCCCACCGAATTCCCGCCTCAATCTTCACAACAATCGTTCGCTATGAACACTCTAATTCCAAAATCACTTAGCGATGCGTTGCAGGAAGCCATCATTACTGCAGTAATCGTTTTGCTTTCAGTATCGTCTCAAGCCGTAGTGGCCGGCGATGCAGAAGATTTCTTCGAGCAGCGAATTCGACCTTTGCTTCTCGACAAGTGCATCGAATGCCACGGTCCGACGAAGCAGGAAAACGGAGTACGACTGGATCGACGAAAGGATGTCCTCGAAGGCAAAGCCGGTGAAATTCCTCTCATCAATACTGCCGCTCCACATGAGAGTCGATTGCTGAAGGTACTGCACCACATTACAGATGACACACAGATGCCGCCTTCCGGCAAGCTCGGTGATGAACAAATCCAGTTCGTCCAGCATTGGATTGCCGGTGGCGCGGTATGGCCGGAATCGTCTGACCTGGAAGGTGAAGCCAGGCGTCGCGTCGAACGATGGCGCGAACATTGGGCGTTCAAGCCTCCGATCATGCCAGACCTATCCAAGGTCTCAAACGAAGAATCACCAATCGATTTCTTCGTGAAGGCAAAACTCGCGACCAAAAACCTGAAATTGTCATCGGCCGCATCTCCGCGAGTTCTAACGCGCCGTCTATCATTCGCATTGGTCGGCTTGCCTCCTGAGTCAAGCGATATCGCTGCGGCAGAGGCGTCCGCTGCAAATGGAACATTCCCAGTTTGGAAAGCAGAGTACATCCAACGCCTTCTCGCTTCGCCGCATTTTGGTGAGCGATGGGGACGTTACTGGCTGGACATCTCTCGTTACGCAGACACCAAGGGATATGTATTCACGGAAGACCGTGAATATCCGGATGCATGGCGATTTCGCGAATGGGTGATCAAATCTATAAACAACGATATGCCGTATGATGAATTTCTCAAGCGACAGTTGTCAGCCGATCGCATGCC
>JAYVNW010000700.1:0-1780 GCA_043758225.1 Candidatus Kuenenia sp.
TAGGCATTTGTCAATCTGGCGAACGGCCTGGCGCAGACGTTGGCTGTTTTCGACGATTGCCAGTCGCAAAAAGCCTTCGCCTTCGGCACCAAACCCACGACCTGGACTGACGGCCACGCCACCTTCGTTGAGAAGTTTCATGGCGAATTCGATGGATCCCATTTTCTTCCACGGCTCAGGGATCTCGGCCCAAATGAACATGCCGGCTTTCGGGGGCTCAACATTCCATCCGATGCGTCTTAATCCGTCGCAGAGTGCATCGCGGCGGATCTGATATTCCGCAGCCATGCGATCGATGGCAGAATCACAATGCCGCATGGCAACAATCGCCGCGATCTGAATTGGCTGAAAAATGCCGTAATCGTAATAACCTTTGATCGTCGCCAGCGCCCGAACCATTTCGCGATTGCCGCAACAGAAACCAATACGCCAGCCAGCCATGCTGTAGCTCTTGCTCATCGAAGTCAGTTCCACGCCGACGTCCAACGCGCCTGGTGTGGCAAGAAAGCTGGGAGCCTTGTAGCCGTCGTAGCAAATGTCGGCGTAGGCGAAGTCGCTGATAACAAGGAACTTGTGTTTCTTGGCTAAGCGTACAAGCTCGACGTAAAAGTCCTGTTCAATCACAGTCGATGACGGATTATGTGGAAAGTTGACAACGACAACTTTCGGTTTTGGCATCAAATGTTCGCAGGTATACGCAACGTTCCGCAGGAATTTTTCCGGATCGCGAACATCCAGGGCAATCACATTGCCGGAAGCCAGCATCACTGAATAGACATGAATCGGAAACGAGGGTGCCGGAACAATCGCCGTATCACCAGGCCCCATCAGCGCCAGGCACAGATGGCTGAAACCTTCTTTTGAACCGAGACAGGCTAAAACCTCGTCGTTAGCATCCAGCCGAACTCCGTATCGCTTTAGATACCGCGCCGAAACTTCCTTCCGAAGGTTTCCAATACCGTTGGAAACGGAGTATCTGTGATTTCGAGGGTCCGCAAGTGACTCTTCAATTTTCTGGACGATTAACGGATCTGGTGGATCGGTCGGATTTCCCATGCCCAGATCGATCACATCAACTCCGGCCACGCGCAGCTGATATTTGCGTTTATTGATCGTCCCAAACAGGTACGGCGGCAGTCGCCGGACGCGGTCAGCAACCGGTATTGTGAATGGATTGTCTTCGAAAAGAACTTCGGATTCGCTGCGCATATTCGTATTCCGTGGGATCGTCGCTCAGCACTGCATCGTGCTGTAATTTGTACTCTTGCCTTCGTTGAACTCAATTCGTCCGTAGACATTCTAAACATCGACAAGGTTCCCGGCGATGGCAGCTTGAAGGCAGATTTGGGCGTTGTTATCGCCGGGAAAATTTTGGTTGGCGATTTTCGCGGAGCGATTAATGTCGATTGGCAGAAATGAAAGTGCAATAACCAACCGTCACCAGACGGTCGAGATTTCTGATCCTCCCAGCGTTTGGCGATGGGTGGCTAATATTTCAATCACAGGTTTCTGCCAACTTTCTCAAGGCACAAAGACAAACAGCCCGACGTTTGCCATAAGCGAACGCGGGCTGTTTATCTCGAAACAGGAGACTGGTTGATGAGCGAAACGGCGCTAGTCACCGGGGTCGTGACTTCAATAACCTGCACCGAAAATCCAATGGCTGGCGTCGTGCCGTTCAATGTCTCTGTGTTACGTTGGAAGGTCTGATTTTGCTGAGATGAAAAACAACGGGGCTTGATCATGTGACCATCGCCCCCGTGTATTTAAACCAATCCGC
>JAYVNW010000701.1:0-9524 GCA_043758225.1 Candidatus Kuenenia sp.
CATTTTCGCCATGACCTTCAACATGCCATTGGCCACACCCGAACGATACGCGCCGACAATGCGGTCGTCGTCCCAGTCGTCGGTCAACTTGCCGTCGAGACGAGCCTGTCGCAACGCATACAGGGCCAGGTAAGGATTCACGGCATCGGCACCAAAACCAATCAGCAGGCAGAAGTGGTGCACTTCGCGAGCTTCACCGGATTCTATAAGCAAACCAATTTGAGTTCGCTCTTCATGACGCACTAGGTGATGATGGACCGCACCGGTTGCCATGAGAGAACTTACAGGCACTCGATCCGCACTGATCTTGCGGTCAGACAACATGATCAGACTGAAGCCATTGCGAATTGCATCGCGAGCTTCCTGACAGATTCGATCCAATGCCAGACGCAGACCTGCCACGCCTTCGGATTTTGGATAAGTGATGTCGATGACCTTGCACTTCCAGCCACGATGATTGATTCCCTTCAGATTGGCCATCTGATGGTTCGTCAAAATTGGATGCGGGATCGCCAGACGATGGCAGCTTTCGGCCTTCGTCTCCAGCAGATTACCTTCCGGCCCGATGTAGCATTCCAGCGACATGATCACTTCTTCGCGAATCGAATCGATCGGCGGATTTGTCACCTGCGCAAAGAGCTGATGGAAATAATCGTACAGCATGCGAGGCTGATCGCTCAGACACGCCAGCGCGGCATCGTTGCCCATGGAGCCGATCGGATCTTTGTCGGCCTTAATCAGCGGCAGCAGCATGAAGTTCATCGTTTCGGATGTGTATCCAAACGCCTGCATGCGATTTAACAGATCCTGGCCGGTCAGTCGTTCTGGCGGAGTCTTCTTTGGAAGTTCTTCCAGACGAATTCGCTGTGCCTGAACCCATTGCTGATACGGGTTGTGTGACGCGACGTCGGCCTTAAGTTCTTCATCGTCGATGATGCGGCCCTGTTCGAAGTCCACAAGAAACATGCGGCCCGGCTGCAATCGGCCTTTGTACGCAACGTTCGTGGGTTCAATATCCAGCACGCCCACTTCGCTGGCCATCACGACCTTGTCGTCCTTGGTGACGTAGTAGCGGCTTGGACGCAGACCGTTGCGGTCGAGAGTCGCACCGATGAAATGCCCGTCAGTGAATGAGATCGATGCTGGCCCATCCCATGGTTCCTGCAACGCTGAGTAGTACTCATAGAACGCGCGTTTGTGTTCCGGCATTGTCTGATGATTCTGCCATGCTTCCGGCACCATCATCATCACAACTTCCTGAAGAGTACGGCCGGAGTGATACAGCATTTCCAAAGCGTTATCGAAGCATCCTGAATCCGATGTGTGTGGTTCCACGATCGGGAACAGCTTTTCGATTTCTGCCCCAAAGAGTTCGCTCTTCATCATGCCCTGGCGAGCGAACATCCAGTTGGAGTTGCCCTTCACGGTATTGATTTCACCATTGTGCGACATGAATCGCAGCGGTTGAGCGCGGTCCCAGCTTGGAAACGTGTTCGTCGCGAAACGTGAATGCACCATGGCCAGATGTGTTTCGTAATCCGCAGCCTGCAGATCCTTGAAGAATGGCACAACCTGATGCGACGTCAACATGCCCTTATAGATGATCAGTTTGGTCGATAATGAACACACATAGAACAGTAGCGCCTGCGACATGTCGCTGTTTCGCAGTTTATGACTCGACAGCTTGCGGATGATGAACAGCTGTCGTTCCAACGCATTTTTATCGAGACCGTCGGATCCACCAACAAACAGCATTTCCATAGACGGCGCACATGCGCGGGCCGCATTGCCGATGTCCGCACCGTCGTAGTCAATCGGCAGCGTTCGCCAGCCGAGCAGCTTCTGACCCTGCTGTTTAATGAATTCCTCGACCGTCTTTTTGCAGGTGGTTCGCTGTGTTTCGTCCTGTGGCAGGAATACGATTCCGGCGCCGTACTGGCCAGCGGCTGGCAAGTCGATCCTGATGTCATCTTTGGCAACGCGCAAAAGAAAGTTGTGCGGCAGAGCGGTCAGCATTCCGGCGCCGTCACCGGTATTGGACTCGCAACCGCAGGCTCCGCGGTGATCCATGTGCCGCAAAATGCGGTCGGCATCGTCCACGATCTGGCGGCTTCTCACGCCCTTGATATGCGCGACAAAACCGACTCCGCAGTTGTCGTGTTCATTGCGAGGATCGTACAACCCGCTCGCTTCCGGCGCGCCGTAAGATGGTCGAAACGGAGCTGGATACTGATTGCCGCGAATATCTTCCATGGACATGATCCTTAGTGTCTGTGCGATGTGCTCGGAGGACCGACGCCCTGCCATTCGCTGTTTTTTTCCGACAACCGGCCGGAACGGTGTATGCGCATCGAATTTGCCACTCTTGATTCGCTGACACACATCTATTTCGATACGTTCAGCAAAGTGGCAGGATGACCCGTTTGGACGCAGCCGCGCATTTCAAATTCGAAACTGATTTGGCATAAGCGGCTGAAAAACTGTCTGCACATCGCGAGCAAGCGACGACAGCATTCACGACAACAATTGTCGTGCCCACGGTCGTAGACCGGGACGCTGCAGTAGTCAGGGCTCGAAGCGAATTCAGCATATTTGCGGCCAAACCAGTTGAGACAGTCTCTTGTTTGATGTTGATGAGTAGATTTTTAACATCGATATTCAGGTGGGTGAATTCGTTGCTGAGCCGTTATTTTCGCCGGAACTATGCCTTTTGATTGGTAATTTAACACCGATTCCGCCTGTTTTTGGCCGGCAAATTGTCTCAGGGTTCTGCCTCGAAAACAAGCCATTCCTATTTCTATATGCCGGATCAGAGAAAACGAGACTGCGGAATTTGCAGCCTTGGCGATCTGCTGGACTGCTGCCTGCTGTGCCCGAGGTGGAAATCTGCTTTCTCCGCGAACTCTGTGCGTTCCATTTTGAAAACTGTGATTTCTTTTGTGGCCACGGAGCATTCGCATGGCACCCGTGCACAAGTTGAAAGGGATCATCTCCGAACTATTCGACTAATTTATCGCTTGGGATATCAGAACTTATTTTGGGACTATTCCGGAGCTTGACCCTTCAGCCGCACAAGGAGAAATATCGGACATCGGGAATCTCGCGCCACGATGTCACAGAACGGGCGGCTGAACTTCGCACGATTCGTTGTGTCTACTAAACTTCGCGGGTGTTGCCGAGTGTTCCATGGATTTTGGACAATGCTCAAACGGCAACGCCACACTTCGCATCAATCGCTCCGGAGATCGTTCAATGACGCAGGGCGCCACGTCAAAGAGTCAGGCCATCATCGACTTGTTTGATGAATATGTCATCCCGAACTATCGCCGCTATCCCGTAGCACTGGTCAGCGGCCAGGGTTCTCACGTGTGGGACGCTGACGGCCGACGCTATCTCGACTTGTTCCCGGGCTGGGGCTGCAACATTCTGGGGTATTCGCCACCAGCCGTCGTGAAGGCCATTCAGGAACAGGCGGCAAAACTTATTCATGTTCCGAACACCTGGTACACTGAAGAGCAAGGACGTTTCGCGGAATTTCTGTGTACTCGCGGCTTCGGCAAAGCTTTTTTCTGCAACAGCGGCGCTGAAGCCAACGAAGCCGCCATCAAGCTGGCTCGACTGCACGGTTCTGCCAAAGGCCGCTATCGCATCATCACCTTCGAACACGGCTTTCACGGTCGAACGTTCGGAGCACTCACAGCGACAGCTCAGCCGAAGTACCACGAAGGTCTGGGCCCGATGCTGGCCGGGTTTCGCTATTCCAAAATGAATGATCTTGAAGGTGTTCGCAGCCTCATCGACAACGAAACCTGCGGCATCATGATTGAACCTGTCCAGGGTGAAGGCGGCGTGCGAATTCCCGATCCGGAGTTTCTGCAGGGACTTCGCGATCTGTGCGACGAACACGGACTGTTGTTGATTTTCGACGAAGTCCAAACCGGCATGGGAAGAACGGGAACCTGGTTTGGCTATCAGCAAACTGGCGTCCAGCCTGATGTCATTACGATGGCAAAAGGGCTGGCAGCAGGAGTCGCCTGCGGTGCGATGATCTGTCGCGACGAATTCGCGGCTGACCTGCGCCCGGGAATGCATGCCAGCACGTTCGGCGGCAATTCACTGGCGATGGCGGCCGGACTGGCAACCGGCGAAACTATTGAACGCGAAGGCATTCTGGAGCACGTTCAACAACTGTCAGCAGAGGTTCGCGAGCACCTGGAAATTCTGCAGCAGCGACTTCCCATCATCCGCGAAATTCGAGTCTGCGGCATGATGATTGGAATCGATTTAAGTATCCCGTCAACGCCAGCCGTTGCGAAGTGTATGGAACGCGGCGTTCTGATTAATGCAACCAACAACACAGTTGTCCGACTTCTGCCTGCACTGAATGTGACGTCTGAAGAACTGATGGAAGGTTTGCAGGTGATCGCAGAGGTTCTTGAAGAGATGGCAAGTGAAGCCGTATGATTTCGTGCGTTGAATATCGTGTTTGACGAGCACCAAAAGAAAAGGGGAAGGACGAATCCTTCCCCTTTTCAACTGTGAACCACACCGAAATGTAATTCACAGCAGGAGCTTCCCGCTCGGGCCACGCACCCATGTGAGCAGGAACAGGCGAGTTTCCTGACCTTCCCTCCTACAAACCCCTGCAGAGTTTTGCGAACGCCGGGTCCCACCACGCCGACGCTCACCTCTGAAATTGGAGAAAAGCAAGCGTCGTGCCAATACCGTGCGAAATCAAAACTGCTTGATCATATCTTGAATTCACCAGCTTTTTTCGCCGAACGACTTTAGTCCGATGGATCGCCGAACGGAATTGTTCAGTATTTTCACAATTGAACTCCCTACTTTCTCCGCATCGCTGCACATCGAATATGCACGGCTACGTAGTGCGAACTGTTGGAAGTCGGATTCCATTGGCGACGTCGGATCTCAGGTAGGCCCGTTCCAGTCGCTCTCGAAATTATGCTGCCTCCGAGCGATCTCTGTGAACTCCCTCAATTGTCGCTGTGTCCAGCCAGACAGCGAGCGCAAACTCCGAAATCCCGTGTGTGAAAGACTGGAGCCCGATAAAAAACCAGCGCTTTACACAATTCGGCGGCAGTGATACATTCCGCCCAGCAGTCAGCTCTACTCGAGTTGACCGGCATTCATTACTCCGTGGTGTAATTGGTAGCACAACAGTTTCTGGCACTGTCAGTTGGGGTTCGAGTCCCTACGGGGTAATTCTACGCACCGAAGATGTGCGAACAAATCCGCAGAGTCCCGAAAAACATTGGTGTTTTCGGGACTCTTTGCTTTGGTGGGTTTGTCTGTTTGCGTCGTTTCGCATGTCTTTGGGGCCACTGGTGGGGCCACTGTCTTCAAGTGTTCTGTTTGGTTTGATGCCGGTTGCGGGGCCACTGAACTGATAACCGCCTTTTCAAAGTGCGCGTCAGTCGTTTGCAGATAGTGCTGGCGCGCCACTTTTTCAGAATGCCCGATCCAAGAAACCACCACATGAGACGGGTAGACTTCCATCAGTTCCGTTTCCCGAGTTGATCGCAGGTTCTGGAAAGGTTTCGGCCACACTTTCAACCCGGCGCGTTTGATAATCTTCTCAAACGTCGTTCTAAGGTTCTGATCGGCAGACGTGTACCGAGTGACAACCGGCCCGCTGACAACTGCCAAAGGATCTTCCAGCCGATCGAATGCCGCTTCGTAGGCTTCATTCAGAACGCTCGCCAGTTCGGGGAACATTGGCAGAACCCGGCTTTCATGTCCCTTGTAGCGTTTTGTTTTGGGACTGGTGACGATAATTCTGGACGCATCCCAGAGAACGTTTTCCCAGGTCAACGACAAGACTTCAGACGGACAACGCATTCCACCGTATCGGCAGAGTGAAAAGATCAGCCGCCATTGCAGGTCAGGGCAGGCTTTCAGGATCTTCTGGGATTCAGCTTCCGTGATGAACCGTTCCTTGTCCGTGCTTCCACTGACTGTAACTGACATTCCTTCGAACGGGTTTTCGTCGATCAGATTCGCTTTGACTGCAGCTTTGAAGAATTGGCGAGCCCTCCCGCATCGCCGCCGCATTGTGTTTTCAGCTTGGCCTTCGTGATCCTGCAACCATTTTCGGAACGCTCTTGCATCGACCGCCGTTACAGATCGCATCGGCTTTTCTGCCCCGAAGTAATCCACCAGGTTACGTTCACAGGTTCCGAAGTTCATCCTTGTTCCGGGGGCCACGTCGCAACGTCGTTTGATGTAGTCGGCGATAAACTCGCCAACAGTGGTTGATACGCGGGGCTCAACGAGTCCGACCGCAGCCAGCTTGTCGTGAATGTTCTGGCTGATCTTCTGCAGCCAAAGTATGGTCTGTCGTTCCCGTAACGGTTCGGCCGCCATCTTTGCCGCGTTCAGGATGTCAATATGTCGGCCGATTTGTTCGGCAGTGGCCTGGTTGATTCCCGCCAGACGAACCTGCTTCCTTTCGCCGTTGCCGTCATAGAATCGAATTCGCCAGCCCTTTGAGTCCTTGCCTACGCTTGCCATTCAATCACGCTCCTGAACGTGTGTTGTGTGTCGGCAGTCCGTTCCTATTCAGACTGCCTGAGAGTCTTCAATCAATCCGCTTTTGTTTCTTTTGCTGCTGGAACATTCACCGTGAGCCCCACGGCCACCGCCAGCTTCTCAGCCGTTTCCATCCGAATATCGCGTTCGCCTTTCAAGAACCGCAGAATCACACCGTGATTGACTCCGGATTCTTCATTCAATTGGTAGGACGTCTTTCCCGAATTCCTCAGGGCCTGCCTGAGTCCGTCCGGGAGTGTTGTCCGCTGTGGTTTCTTCGTTACCATCACCGCTGGTATCCTGTTCTTTTGCTGTCGTGAAGGCATCGCCCCGCCGTTCGGGGTCAATGCCGGTCATCAGTTCCGCCAGCTCCTGGAACTCCGGGGAGTCCCTCAGACTCTGGCGAGAATGCTTTTCACCGTTGTGTGTTGCCATGATCCTTTCCCGTCCTTCGTTGGAATCTTTTGTGAATCCAGTTCCGCCGCAATCGCCCGCAGCGAATACCCCTGAGACTTCAGAGAACGAATCAGTTCCACCGCCCGTAGTTCTTCTGCATTCTTAACCAGTGAAACCCCATCGGCTGCCAGGGTGAAACCAAACGGGATCTTTCCAACTCGTTCGCCCTTGGATTTCTTGTGAGCCATTGCCGCCGTTGTCCGTTCTGAAACCTGATCCCGTTCGAATTCCGCCAGAACTGCCATCATCCGGAAAACCATCTTTCCGGCCGCGCTGGTGGTGTCCAGTTTCTCGGACAGGCTGCAAAGGTCAGCTCCGGCCCGGTCGAGTCGTTCGCTGATTGCAATCGTGTCTTTCGTCGATCGAGCCAAACGCGAAAGGCTATAAACCACGAGAACGCCACCGTTTCGGCAAACATCATCCAGAGCAGACTGCAGTTGTGGGCGGTTGTCCGCTCGCTTCCCGCTGACTCCCGCATCAATGAACACGTTTCCGAGTTCAACGTCACTGGCAAGGCACCAGGCCGCAATCTTTGCCTGTTGCGCTTCCAGGCTGACGCCATCTGTTGCCTGTCCTTCGGTTGAAACTCGGATGTATGCGGTTGCGGTTTTCATCGTTCGGCCTTTCAGAGTTTGCGTGTCGTCTGACTCGTATTCTAGTCGTCCTTTCATGCGTGTCAATTGACTCTTTGTACAAAACCGTTCGGTTGTGTACAGAAACAGACTCCCCCAGACCCCGTTTCAAATAATAATGTGGAAAAATGTACGCGACTGAAGGGCGGTTCTGACGATCAAACGCACCCAACATTTACGGCCCCATCCCCGGTCGCTTTGCTGGGATGCAGACCCGGCGCACGGGCAGCCCCTTCGATGTTTTTTTCTTACTGTGTCTACGGGGACTGATCCCGTGGGAATAGATCGCGTCGGACAAATCGCAGGAAGGACCCAAACCCGGCGAGCCCCCCTCCCCGGCAACTATTCGCGCCGGGCTGTGTCTTTACGGTTCCGGGCTTCAATTGACCGCGTTCACCGTTTACTGATGGCAAGGAATCCAAAAAAGCCCCCTTTCCCCATGAGTGGCGGACGTTGTTGATTGCCCTAGGAATTTTTAACAGACAAATTTCGTCCGCAGCGTCCCCGCAGACAAAGCCCTGGGGTGCCTGGAAGGACCCGGCACGTCACGAACAGTACCCCAAAGCCGCAGCAAACAAAAGAAACCCTGACCGCTTTGGCGAGGTGTGTGGTATCGGTGGAAAGATCAACGGGAAGGACCCGTCAGAGTTTCGCATGTTGTGCCCGTTGGTTCTGTTCTTCCATTGCCAGCACAACCCACGCCACAGACAACGCCAGGCGGTCGTCATCAGATTCGAGTGTCGCGAACAACTGTTCGACGATCTCCTGGCATTTCCTCTCAGGAACAGGCCATCCGCCACGGACTGCCCGACCGATCAAAACGATGTCGGAACGAGTGAGGAAAGCGCACGTTGCCCCAGAGCCCCGAGGCTCCGGCGTGCAAACAAAACACTGCCGAGCCCGTTCAGCAATCTCCAGCGCCTTCAATTCTGAAAGTCGCTTCCGTGATTGGTCGCTCCGCTTGCGTGTGGGACTGGTCATGAGATTCTACCTTTCGTGGAAATGTTTCAGCAACCGTAATTTCCGTTTTTCACCGTTGGCGGTCTCTGAAAAGCAGCTCTGGCAAGTAATGGCATTTAGATTTCCGTTGAGTACGGCACGCGCCGGACTGTGTGTTTGAGACTCTGGGGCTTATCTGACCGCACTGGAATTCGACTTGGCAAAAGGGACCCGAAAGCTCCACCGGCGGTAGGCTGGATGTCTGCAGGCTTCCAGTCAGGTTGCATTGTTTCGTTCTTCATATTCCACCAGTGTCCGCTGACGATTATCTCAGCAGCCGCAGACGACACCCTAAAGGGATGTCGTCGGCTGCTGAAAATCGTCGTTCGCAAAGGACAAAAGACACTCTCAAAGGACAGTGTCCGCTGACTTTTGTCCTTTGACTCGCAATCCTTCACATGGACGATTATTTCCGCCCTTTGTCTCAAATCGTTCGTACTGTCCAGAAGAGCAAAGTTCGTCAATCACTCGCTGGATTGCTTCGCGCCCCGTCTTGCTTCCAGCCGCTTCTGCCAGCTTGGCCAAAGTCGCCTGTCCGTTGTGCCTGCTGAGATGTCCCTTGATGCTCGCCAGATACTGATTGACTCGTTCAGTTTCTTTTCTGGCCTGCACATCTTCTCTGTGATCCATGAGGCTGGAGAACTCAGCCCGCCAGGCTCGTTCGTCAAATTCGAGTTTCAGTAAATGGAATTGTTCATCCCGGCCACCGGCGCGAATCGCAAGCAAGTGCATTCCATCGCCGGTGTATTCCGCCATGCGTCCCATCAGCCAATAGTTGCCCGCAAACTCCGCAATCCCGGCCTGCGACAAATCCTCAAGGTTTGGCGCGTCGTCGAACGATGCCGTTTTCTTCACATGGTGGGCAATGATGACGTTTGCCGGTCGGCA
>JAYVNW010000702.1:0-2199 GCA_043758225.1 Candidatus Kuenenia sp.
AAAAGTGCGAGTTCCGTAGGATCTGAAAACAGTGCTCGATGGATATTCGATATCACAACACCATCGACTCATGCGCCACGGCCAAACCATGTCCATCGGAAACACGGGTCAAAATGAGTTCATGGATGGCGTGATCGATGACGTCCGGATTTGGAAGGACGCGCTGACGGATGACCAAGTGAAAAAGCTGTTCGTTCGCTAAGTTGCAGCCAGCAGAGAAACTCTATCGCCCAATTTGTCCTCAAAACCAACCGAGGGTGCCACAACCGCCACAACCACACGCCTGACGGTGGCAATGCACCTGTGCCAATGCACCTGTGGCACATCGGGCTGGTAAAAAGTCACAACAGAAAACTGGGCCAGGGCGAATCCAGGGCTCGCTGCGTTGATTGTCGAATCAGGATCGGCGACACTCGGCGGCGAATTCGGGCAAGATTGCTCTGGAGACCCGTTCTGCGAGGCAACAGACTTTGTTGAGGAAACGCTCATCATGCGAACAAAGAGCCGTTCGATTTATCTGGCTGGAGTCGTTGCACTTTGGATTGGCTCCGCAGGATTGCAGGCCGAGGCGGCGGAGAAGCCGAATCTGGTGATCTTCTATGCCGACGATCTGGGGTGGGGCGAAACTGGCGTCCAGGGCAACACGGATATTCCGACTCCGCATATCGACTCGATCGCGACAAACGGCGTTCGGTTCCAGCAGGGTTATGTTGCGGCGGCGTATTGCAGCCCGTCGCGTGCCGGCTTGATGACGGGCAAATATCCGACTCGCTTCGGCCATGAATTCAACAGCGTCGCCAACGTGACTGGCCTGCACCTGCAGGAAACGACGCTGGCCGATCGGCTGAAGAGTCTCGGTTACGCGACGGCGTGCATCGGCAAGTGGCATCTTGGCAATGGCCCCGATTACCGCCCGACGAAGCGCGGCTTCGATGAGTTCTACGGGACGCTCGCCAACACGCCTTTCTTCCATCCAACAAATTTTGTCGATTCACGCATTTCGGATAACGTGCAAAAGATCGACGACGACTCGTTTTACACGACTGACGCCTATGCCGATCGGGCCGTCGACTGGATCGACAGGAACAAGTCACAGCCCATGTTTCTGTACCTGCCGTTCAACGCGCAGCACGCTCCGCTCCAGGCTCCGCAGAAGTATCTCGAACGGTTCCCAAACATCACTGACGAAAAGCGTCAGCTGTTTGCCGCGATGATGTCGGCGATGGACGACGCTGTCGGTCGCGTGATGGACAGGGTTCGTGAGATTGGCCAGGAAGAGAACACTTTGTATTTCTTTATCGGCGACAATGGCGGCCCGACTCAGAGCACGACTTCGAAAAACGGCGGGCTGCGCGGCTTCAAATCGACGACTTACGAAGGTGGCCCGCGTGTTCCGTTCTTCGCGCAGTGGAAGAGCAAACTTCCAGCGGGCAAAACGTACGAATCGCCGGTGCAAAATCTCGACGTGCTGCCTACGATCATTGCGGCCGCCGGGGGCCAGGTCGATCCGGCGTGGAAGCTCGACGGCGTGGATCTTATGCCGTTTCTGACAGGAGCGAAGAAGTCTCGACCGCATGAGACGCTGTACTGGCGATTCGGGAAACAATGGGCCGTGCGGCAGGGAGACATGAAACTCGTCGTCGCAAATGGCGGAAGTGGCCAGCCCGAATTGTATGACCTCGCAGCCGATTTCGCGGAGTCGAAGGACCTCGCCAGTGCTCAGCCGGAAAAAGTCAAGGAGCTGCAATCGCTGTGGAATACATGGAGCGCCGCACAGGCTGAACCGAGTACTCCGGACGCTCCAGCCAAAAACGCCAGGAAGAAGGCGGCCAACAAAAAGAAAAAAGCGGCAGTCGAGTGACCAATTCTCGATCCTTGAAGTGAGAGCGACGAATACGGCTTCCATCAATTTACAAACTCAAGATGCGCCCTGAGCTGTTCCGCTTTCTGTGGGGCAAAGCGCGTGCTGGGACATTCAGTCGCACTAATGCTGCAATACTTCGGCGTACGTCAGTATTCGCAAGCCTTACCAATCGCAGCGCCGTTCCGGCAGGTGTCATTGGTAACGCCGGAACGGCGCTCCGCCTGGTCCAGCCGGCAACTTGGGACATCTGACGACCAAAGCGGCAGCAATCGGTTGGCAACCCAAAGCGCCATCAGCGGCAACGCTAAGACGATCCCCGCTGCGATGAGGCCCTC
>JAYVNW010000703.1:0-2647 GCA_043758225.1 Candidatus Kuenenia sp.
AACGAGCAGATTTTGCCGGAGTTTAGAACAGTCGACGATTTCTCACAATCGCAATTTCACCAAATTAAAACGCTGGAAATCCGAGGAAAATGCGATTTATTCGTCTGGTCGGTGGGTTTGTTCACTGACTAAGATCTTACCGTTTAAGAGGACCAGATACTTTTTGCAGACTCCACACATGAAACTGACCTGTGTATGATGAGTCGGTACAAGATTGGCTGATGACGACGCCACAGAATCTGCGATGAGTCAAACGATGACGGCGTTGCACGCTACATGTGTTCTAATCCTATTGTCGCGTAACTTTTCGGTGGTTTTTGCCGAATTGAAATTGTCACGGCAGACAACTCAATGGTTTCAGGAGTGGATAACAAGATGAACCGCAATTCAGATTCTTTGAGATTGAACATTTCACGCCGCAGCTTTGCATCCAGCCTTGCGGTATTCGGCGTGATTGGCATTTCGCGTCAGTCTGCCGTCGGCGAAGACGGAGTCGCTGGAGGCAGCGCAGAGCATCCGTTGGTGCCAGCTTTGCGACACGCCGAAGCATCCATTGAAAATGTTGAGAAGCTGACGGGTTACGAGTGCACATTCACCAAGAAGGAAGTCGTAGGTCGTCAAACGATTTCTCAAACGATCAAAATGAAGGTGCGTCACAAGCCGTTCAGCGTGTATATGCACTTTGAAGATCCTCATGAAGGTCGTGAAGTAATTTTCGTCGATGGGAAGCACAACAATAATCTGTTAGTACATGAAACTGGATTCGCATCCCTGATTGGCACGCTGGAACTGCCTCCGGAAGGAAGTCAGGCGATGGCAGAAAATCGCTATCCAATCACAAAGGCTGGTATTCAGAAAATGATGGAAGCCATCGTTGCTCAATGGGCAGACGAGACGAAGTATGGTGAAACAGACGTGAAATACTTTGAAGATGCAAAAATTGGCGACCTCAAATGCCGCGTCATTGAAAGCTCTCACCCACTGCCGCGCAAACAATTTAAATTCCACATGACACGCGTCTGGATCGAAGAAAAGACCGGACTGCCTGTGCGTGTGCAGCAATTCGGTTTTCCAGTCAAGAGCGGAGCAAAGCCGCCTGTGATGGAAGACTACACATTTACCAACATCAAAGCCGAAGTGCGTCTGACCGACCGCGATTTTGACACCAAGAACCCAAGCTACAATTATTAACGCATGATTGTCGAATCATCGCCTGCTGAAGTACGCCGCGTTGTGCGGGCCGCCCGCCAACGCGGCGTTTCTATTGGATGCGTCCCCACCATGGGTGCGCTGCACGAGGGACACGTCAGCCTGATCGAAGCCGCGCGCAAGGATTGTGGTTTTGTTGTCGGGACGATTTTCGTCAATCCGGCTCAGTTCGGTCCGAACGAAGATTTTTCAAAGTATCCTCGCACACTGGAGTCGGACCTTGAAATGTGCCGCAAGGCAGGAGCAGACCTGGTCTTCACGCCTCCTGTGTCTGCAATGTATGGTGAATCCGCACAAACGATCGTGCGAGTCACAGCACTTTCAACAGTTCTGGAAGGTGCGCATCGTCCGGGACATTTCGACGGCGTGACAACGATTGTGACCAAGCTGTTCAACATTACGGAACCGGATCGTGTGTACTTTGGTCAGAAAGATTTTCAACAGCAGTTGATTATCCGTCAGATGGTAGCTGATCTTGATCAGGCACTTGAAATTGTCACCTGCCCGATCATTCGGGAATCCGACGGCTTGGCCATGAGCAGCCGCAATCGATATCTTGCAGGCGATCAACGTCAGCGAGCCTCGCAGATTTTCCAAACTCTGAAGCTGGCTGAGAGACTGGCCGCTGATGCACAGTTGATTCCGCCGGACATTGCCATGGCCATGCTGGCCCATCTGAATTCCGTCGGTGGCATTGATGTGCAATACGCTGTCGTTGCAGATTGTTCAACACTGGAGAGTCTGAGCGAGCGACCCAAAACTGCTGTCGCCCTGATCGCAGCCAAAGTTGGTTCAACGCGGCTGATTGACAACCAGATTCTGCGGTTTCGCTAACCACCGCGTATTGGCTATTATTCTCCAGACGTGACAATGTCTTCGCGTGGAACAGGCTTTCGGCCTGCTGAATTCAAAATCACAGGCTGGTCGCCTGCCCCGCAGAAGAGCTACATCCGCGTTTCGCCTCAGGAGATTCTGCCGCTATGCGGAAAGTGTTACTGCGATTTGTGTTCGACAACTTGTGGCAATGGCAGTCGGAGGGAAATGAGTTCCACATCGGCGCGGCATGGTTCATGTTGCTGTATGCGATTATCGTCGGCATTGCGTTTGGAGTAATATACGCCCAGACAAAAAAGGTTGCTGAATCTGCGATGTCGGCTGGCTTCTGGTTGATCGTGCCCGCCGGATTGGCTGCCGCGTGGTTTTTAAAATTGCCGATTGTCAAAACAGGAATTCCTGTGTTCGGGTATGGCCTGATGATGTTTGTGGGATTCTCGTCTGCAACATGGCTGGCGTCGCGTCGAATCCTCAGGATCGGACAACCGCCGGAAGCCATTTGGGACATGATGATGTGGGCCCTGATTCCAGGACTTATTGGCGCTCGTATTATCTACGTGATGCAGAACTGGAATCAGGTTTTTGCCGCCAGGAAGGGCTTCGA
>JAYVNW010000704.1:0-1795 GCA_043758225.1 Candidatus Kuenenia sp.
GCTGATCGAGTGGCGCGCCCGATTGATGATTCGACAGAGTTGTCGTCTGATTCGTCGGATCCCAAATGGAAAGACTCGATCAATGACTGGCGTTTCCACGGATCATCGTTCTGTTGAAGCCTGAGAGGTCGCAGTTCCGGCGTTCTTGGGATCGACCGTTTCCACAACAATAATTTCAATAGAAAAGCTCCCACCGGCAGCTCCACCGCCGAAACCAGATTCGCCACCCGCAGCGCGACCGCCAGAAAATCCCATTTGCCCGTTGGCTGCACTATTGCCGCCTTTTTCGATGATCACGTCCATCGTACGGCGATGGCCATTCTGAAGCACCTTAACGCCTTCGATCCAACGCAATCCCTTCGCCTCATCTGGACGATCGAAGCCGCTGGCCTTGCTTTCATAATGCTTGATCAAATCTTCACCATCGTGAATTTTTTGAGGTGTGAAGCTTGTGCGCGTGTAATAGACCTGGGTCAAAGCCGGGGTCGCATCTTTTGCTCCATGGACAGCACCTGCCGGAAACTCCATCATGACAGAAACTTCAGCGGTGGCGTTTTTGTGTAGTTTTACGGGCAAACTATCAGTGTATTTCTTCATGTTCGGTGCGGATCGTTTGAGCTCATCGCGCAAAGCAAAAACCAGGCTTTTAGTTCCGGATGACCACGAATCAAGTGTTCCGGCTGTTTCCTTCGACGGACGGTTTCTTGGTAATGCCTTCAGAATCGTCAGCATGGCAGGATCGTGTACGTCAGCAAATAATCCTGAAGCGGTGAGCAGTTCAGCCCCTTGCTCATGCAATCTTGCAAAGGTTGAGTAAATCGCGTGGCGGACGTCGTCGCCGGGAATTGTTGATGCCAGCAGGAGCAAGTCAGACGCAGTCGTGAGATCAGTCGCCGTTTCCAACTGGGCTGTGATAACCGAAACGGTCTTGGCATTCCACAAGAACGCGGCACCTTTAGCTGAAACATCGGGTGCAAGTGAGACTTCGGGCAGCATCGATGTCGTTGCAACCGGAGCAATTCCACCTGGACCATTCATCCCCGGACCATTCATCCCCGGATAACCTTCGGCACCTCCGATGCCGGGAAATGATGATTCTCCACCTGACATTCCGGGATATCCATTCGCTGCGCCGGATGCCGCAGCGGCTGGTGTCGCCGGGTTGGCGAAGCCGGTCAGCTGATCAGTTTGCGTTGCAGAGATTGCAGCCAACATGCGCATGCAGGCGGTGCGGCTTTCCGGAGGGATCGGAGTCACAGTGTCGAGAAATGCGAGGAGTACCGGCTGAATAACGTCCGGATTTGAGTCCATATTCTGAATGAGTCGCTCAACAACAACGTCGCAATTCGATGCTGTCGGCAGCGGGGTCTTCACCGTTCCTGCAACGATTCCGAAAATTGCCTGCCATGCATCTTTTGAATTATTCACGATCAATCCATCCACAACTTTTTGAACCAGCATTCGATCCTGCAATTGTCCAGCACCCGGGGTACCATTTGAGTCTTGTAGATTTCCTCCGGGATAGCCGTTGCCCGGATTACCGCCGGGGTAACCGGGTGGCACTAAGCTTCCCGTGTTTTCTCCAGGAGGCACAGAGCCTTGAGGTGTCGAGCCGCCCTCGGCCGCGTGTCCGGCAAGTCCTTCCATTCGCCCCTGAACGCCACCCGCAACTGCTCCAACAGCTGCCCCCTGTGGCATGTAACTGACCGCAGCTTCCAGAATCATGGCGGATATGCTGTCAACTGCAGCCTGCGGCAGAGCAACAATGGTGTCTGCAAATTGATTCGATTCTGTT